>NZ_CBABQS010000012.1:0-83128 GCF_964672035.1 Arcicella sp. | reverse complement strand
ATTCTATATTCATAATACTGACTTCATTATTTATCAATGTAAAGTTCTGAATGTCATCTCTCTCAAGGCTTCGCCATCCGTCATAGAACCAGCCTCCACTCCTTTGGATTTTAAGTCTAATTTCTTAATATCAGCAATAATTTGAACCACTTTTGCTAAACTATAATTTCTGGATGCCAAGCCATAATCTTTGGTGAAAAAAGGATTTACGCCCAAAACAACCGCCAAATTTCTTTCTGATTTATCTTGTGTGGCATGGGTCAATAATACTTTCGAGAAAAAACTGTACAGCAAAATAACGACGGGCGCTAAAGGGTTGTCTTTGGGATTGGCCGCAAAGAAATTTACAATCTGATTAGCTTTCAGTACATCTTTGTTAATTAATGCCTTCTGAAACTCAAAATAATTATATTCTTTGCTGATTCCGACAAATTTCTCCACAACCTGAGCATTGATTTCCTCATCAACTCTCAAATTAAGCATAATCTTGTCAATCTCCGAGGCTAAACGCTTCAAATCATTACCAACGTTCTCGCAAAGCATTTCTATTGCTTTACGACTAATCTTTAAACCATTTTCGTGGCAATATTCCAAAATCCAATCGGGAATTTTATTGTCGTACAATTTTTTGGAAGGCATCATCACTCCAGCCTTGTCAAAAGCCTTTACCCAAGTCTTTCTTTCATCAGCTCCCGTTTTAAAGACAAGGACTAAAATTGTTGAAGACATCGGTTTTTTAGCATAGTTCTCGAGGGCGACCTGCATTTCTTTTTGCTCAATTCCTTGCAATCCTTGGGCTTCTTTTACTAAAATCAATTGTCTCTCCGCCATCATGGGAAAACGTTTGGCGTGCGACAACAACGCAGGAATTGTTAAGTCTTTCCCAAAAAAAACAAATTGATTAAAACTTCTATCGGCTGAAGCGAGGGCGTGTTCTTCAATATAATCAGAAACTTTTTCGGTATAATAAGGTTCGTCTCCGTGTAGTAGATACAGAGGCGAATATGATTTTTTCTTTAAATCTTTTAGTACTTCGGAGGCTGTTTTGGGCATAATATTGTGATTAAATGACATACAGATTTAATGGAATGGTTTACTTTTATCATAGATTGATTCGTAATTTTCTATCAAAATTAAAATCTTTTCAATCCGTGCTATCCTTGTGCCATCAGAAATTTATTACTATTGTTAATTATTTCCGGAAAAAACTGTTGAAATTCTGCTTCGTATAAATCATACTCTTTTCGTAATTCATCGGTGGCATTTTCGATTCCTGATTCAAAACTTAGTCTTTTAGCAATTCCCCTCAAAGCCCATTCAATCCCTTCGTAAGATTTATAGCCTAATAACCAATTCCGTGTAACCATTGATTTTACCATTCTTTCCATGGGTTCGGGGATTTCGGCTTTTCGTTTTTCCAATAAACTATAAAAATTCTGAGCGTATTCTCCGAGTGAAAGGGCGGAATATTGATGGAAATTCTTCGCTAAAACATGGTCATAAAACATATCAATCACAATACCAGAAAACTTATGGTATTTAGGTTTCAAGCGGTCGCTACTTTGTCTTACGATGGGATGTGTATCGGTAAAAAAATCGATTTCACGGTGAAGAGCCATGCCTTTTATGACACTTTCCGAGTATTGGGCATTGGTTAATTTGTTCAAACGACCTTTGACAAAATCGCCTAAAAAATTTCCAATTTTAATATCATCGTTATCACCAGATAAATAAATATGGGCTAAGAAGTTCAAAATAGCAGTTTTTTAGGTTATTAAAACATAAAGTTAAGAAAAAAGGATTACCCTTTTGTTAGTTATTTGTAACTTCGTTTAACATTTTAAAAAATTGATAGCAATGCAAATTACGAATGAAAAAGTGGTTACCTTATCTTATGAATTAACGGTAACGGATGCAGAAGGACAAAAGGAATTAATTGAAACCGTTGAACAAGACGACCCAATGGCATTTATCCAAGGATTAAGCGGTTTGCCAGAGGCTTTTGAGGAAAATATCGAAGGACTTTCGGAAGGTGATACATTTGAGTTTTCAATTCCTGCTGAAAATGGTTACGGTGAATTTGATCCAACGGCCATTGTGGAATTACCAAAAGATATTTTTAAAGTAGATGGCGAATTTGTGGAAGAAATGTTGGAGGTTGGAAACTATCTTCCGATGACAGATGACTCAGGAAATCAACTAAATGGTAGAGTTATTGCCATTGAAGCTGATGTGGTAAGAATGGACTTTAATCATCCTTTGGTTGATAAAGAAATGTATTTTAAAGGTACAATTATTGGCGTAAGAGATGCTACACAAATTGAACTTGATCACGGACACGTACATGGTGCGGGTGGCGTTCAACATTAAATTCAATAAATAAGTCAGAATGAAAAACAAGCAATTAAAAATGAGAGTTTTAATTCACTTCTCCATTAAGTATTCTGACTTATTTCCACTTTATTTTTACTTCATTTTATGCAAAAACCCGAATTTGATGATATTTTCATGGAGTTAGCAGTTAATCTTGCTAAACGTTCCCATTGTATCAAAGCCCAAGTCGGTGCAGTATTGACCCAAGATACTCGAATTATTTCCATTGGTTATAATGGCCCTCCCGCAGGAACGCACAACTGCGATGAAGAATTTCCCATTGATGGTTGCGAAAGAGACTCGAAAGGAAGTTGTTCATTGGCACTTCATGCCGAACAAAATGCCATTTTATATGCCGCAAAAAACGGCGCTTTGATTGAAGGAGCTACTATTTACGTTACGCTTTCACCGTGTATTGCTTGTGCAAGAATTATTTACAGCATGAAAATTTCAAAAGTAATTTTTCTAAATTCTTATGCTGAATATAAAAAGATTGGCAAAGATGAAGGCGTGGAGTTTTTGAGAAAGTTTGGGGTAGAGGTAGTTCGGTATGTGGCTACGGATTTGGTGTAGAGTGTTTTGTTTGGACATTCCCGCCTATGCGACTCACTCTGTCTTTGAATTCGTCAGATTAAAGGATTTTTTAGATTTTCTCTTCCAAAACACTCCTATTAATCCTTTAATATGAAGAATCCAAATCCAGAAATTATTTACCTCCCAACATATCCAATTTGCTCGTCCTCATCCTCAAAAATCAATTCCGCATCTTTCTCCCAAATTTCCATTTCACAAGGTTTGCAGTTGAATTTTAGTTTGTACTCATTCTCTCCGTGTTTCAAGGTTAGTGGCTCTACTAACTTCTCTCCCATCGTCTCCCGTTGAAATCTTGCACATTTGCCTAATTCATATTTTACGCAATATTTAGTCGTCATTACCCGTGCTTTCCCAGGGTCCCATTGCAATTCAAATGCCTTTTCAATTTCAGTTACGCCATGTCTCATGTAAAATGCTCTTGCCATTTTATTCGACACGTTGTACATAAAATCCAGTTTTTGTACGGGATAAGGATGATCGGTTTTCGTAATTTGAAATTCTTCTCGATGGTATTCTTTTACCCGAATTTCAACCAATTGTTCCAAGGCTTCACGTCTAATTTCATTCACTTTTGAAATAGGTAAAAACCAGTTTTCTGATAATTCCACCTCCACATTATCAACAATAAAAGGCGTATTACCCGTTTTTGCGAGATTCTTTTTAATATTCGGAATCACAGATTCTTGACTTTTGGCTAATTCCTTGGCAGTCTGAAAACTTTGTACGCTTTGATGTCCATCTTCATCAGTCACTAATAATTGAAAACCATCGACTGTTTCCGTAAATTTTAAGCTCACGCCAATCTTACGAACCGCACTATTTTCTTTTTCAACCATTTTGTTAAATTCAGCATCCGAATTTCGATAAATGACCGTTCCGACTGCCAAATTTTTAAACGTATTTGGCACAACTAAATCATTGACAATGATATTTACTTGCGTTCCATCGGGTTCGCCATTTTCATTGACAAAAAATAGTCCATCACCGTTATTTAACTTTTCAAAATTCTCAATAACGTAACCGTTTGCTTTGATTTCCAGCAATTTACCAATCAATTGCCCTTGCGATTTCGGACTTTCCCACGAGCCAATTTTCTCTTTCCGTTTATTAACAAAATAATCCGTGTAGCCTCGGTTGAAACTTCTGTCCATTTCTGGCTCGAAATTGTAGAATGTTCTACCCGAAGAAGCCTTTTCAAATTGAGCAGTATTATTTTCCAAGAACGAATCCAATTTCTTCCGTAAATAAGAGGTATTGTTTTTTACATACACAAGGTCTTTCAAACGTCCTTCAATTTTAAAAGAAGTAACCCCCGCATCAATCAAATTGGGCAATTGGTCACTTAAATCTAAATCTTTGATGGATAATAAATGACTGTTGGCGATTAAAGTTTTGCCCGTACCATCAATTAATTGGTAAGGCAAACGGCAGTTTTGAGCGCAAGAACCTCGATTGGCACTACGTTCGCCATTGGCAACACTCATGTAGCAATTACCACTAAAAGATACGCACAAAGCTCCCGAAACGAAGAATTCTAACTCAACATCAGTGGCTTCACTGATTTCTCTGACTTGATCTAAATTCAATTCTCTGGCCAATACAACCCGTTTCATCCCTGCATCTTTCAAGAATTTAACGTGATTGGCATCTCGGTTATTTGCTTGCGTACTCGCATGAATAACGATGGGTGGCAAGTCCATTTCCATAATTGCCATATCCTGCACGATGAGTGCATCCACACCAATGTCGTATAATTGATGGATTAGTTTTTTACACAATTCCAGTTCATTATCGTACAAAATCGTATTAATAACTACAAAAACTTGCGCCTTAAAAAGGTGAGCATACTTCACCATTTCGGCAATATCCTCCAAAGAATTGGTCGCATTTGACCTTGCTCCAAATTGTGGAGCTCCAATATATACAGCATCTGCACCCGCATTAATAGCAGCCATCCCTTGAAAAAGGTTTTTGGCAGGGGCAAGAATTTCGACTTTCTTTTTCATACGAGAATTAAATTGTAACAAGATGCAAAATTACGGAATTTTGAGCGAAAATTGGAATGTGGACGAAATTAGGGTTGAGTTTAATACAGGAAGAAGCCAATAGTTCGTTTAATTATCGTTACTTTGTTTGGTTTTACAGAATAACTATTTTCAAGAAAATTGCGCACATAAATTTACCAAAAAGTGGATTATAAAGACTATTATAAAGTATTAGGGGTTGATAAAAAAGCTTCCCAAGAAGAAATTAAAAAGGCTTATCGAGTTTTAGCGGTGAAAAATCATCCCGATAAAAACCCCAATAACAAAACGGCAGAAAACCAATTTAAACTCGCCAATGAAGCCAATGAAGTATTGGGAAACCCAGAAAAAAGAAAGAAATATGATGAATTAGGAGCCAATTGGCAACAATACGGCAACCAGAAAGGTGGAAATGCCGGCGGGCAATATCGGTACGAATCTAACGGAAATGACCCGTTTGGAGAACAATCTGATTTTTCTGATTTCTTTGAACAATTCTTTTCGAATGAATCCAGAGGTGGTGGCAAGACTCAAAATCGAAGAGGTGGCGATTATGAAACCGAAATAGAAATTACACTCGAAGAAGCCTACCAGGGTACCAGCCGAACGATTCAAGTTGATGCCGAAAAATTGCGAATTTCTACCAAACCTGGTTCGTACAATGGTCAACAATTACGGATAAAAAACAAAGGTCAAAAGGGCACCGGTGAGAATAATCGAGGTGATTTATTTGTAAAGATAAAAGTCAAAAATCATCCTAATTTTACCCGAAAAGGAGATGACTTATCCTATACGCAAACCATTGATTTATACACCGCCGTATTGGGTGGGGAGGTGATTGTAAATACTTTATCGGGGCAAGTTAAAATTAAAATTTCGGAGGGAACTCAAAATGGGAAAACCATCCGTTTAAAAGGAAAAGGGATGCCAATTTACGATAAAAAAGACAGTTTTGGCGATTTTTATCTTGAAATATTGGTACAGATTCCAGAAAAATTGACTGAAAAACAAAAGGAATTATTCGAACAATTAAAAACAACATTGATATAAAAATGCTAATGTAAACGCCTTCCTTGAATGAAAAGATGGCTTTTTGGCTTTGGAAATTAGAGGATTTGAAATAAGAACATTCGTTTTGCTTTAAGTTTTGGGGAAAACTGGCCAACATTGTATTTTTCGCAAAAATTCACACAGTTAGTTCACAATGATTGCTTAATTAAAACTGTGAATTATGTAAATTTTATTAGAAATTATGTAAAACTTGTTTAAAAAAATAACTCCAAATTTGTATTATAATTTTACTGACCCGAAAACCAGTAAAATGTCGTTCAAAAAGATAAATAAAAATTTTAATAGTGGTTAGGTGTTACTCAAACGTTCTTCAAATTTGGAGAACGTTTATTGTTTTATACCAAACCAAATAATCGCTAAACAAACCTATGAAAATCAAATATCCCATTAAAGATCCCCATTCCGTATCGGTAGAAGAGATTTTACAAATGCTTCAAACCGATATAAATCAGGGACTTGTGGCTTCCGAAGCCAACCTCCGCAACAAACAATTCGGATTTAATATTTACGAAACTCAAGCACAAAAAAGTATCTGGCTGATTCTTCTTGGACAATTCCGAAGTCCCATTGTGTATTTATTGGCTTTTGGCGCCTTGGTTTCGCTCTATTTTCAAAATTATATAGAATCTGCTTCCATTGTTGTAGTATTATTGGTGAATGCTTTGATTGGTTTTTTAATGGAAATGCAGGCCCGTAGCTCCATGAACGCCCTAAAGCAGATGGACATCATCAAATCCAAAGTCATCAGGGATGGAAAAATATCGGAAATTGCCGCTGAAAAAATCACACCGGGCGATTTGGTTGTCTTAGAAGCTGGCGATCTAATTCCTGGAGATGGCCGTTTGGTTGTTTCAAATCAATTGCAATGTGATGAATCTTCGCTCACCGGTGAATCGCTTCCCATGCTTAAAAATATCGAAATACTTGCAAAAGATACCTCACTCGGCGACCAACTCGACATGGTTTTTAAAGGCTCTTCCGTAATGAATGGCAACGGGAAAGTCGTAATTACGGGGATTGCCAAAAATACGGAGTTGGGTAAAATAACATCTTTGGTTGAGAACTCAGTCGAAACACAAACGCCCTTAGATAAAAAACTAATTTCACTGAGCAAAAAACTGATTTGGATAACCTTAATCATGACGGTAATTTTTGCGGTTACGGGTATCATTCAAGGCAAAAATTGGTTACTAATTCTGGAGACATCCATTGCTTTAGCAGTTGCGGCTTTTCCCGAAGGCTTGCCCATTGTGTCAACGGTGGCTTTATCCTACGGAATGCTCTTGATGGCGAAGCGAAATGCCATTGTAAAAAAACTTTCCGCCGTGGAAACTTTAGGAAGTACCAGTGTGATTTTAACGGATAAAACTGGAACACTCACTGAGAATAAAATCTACGTGGATACTTTTTCTTTTCCACAAGAATCCGTAAAAGTTAATATAGAGAATAATCAGCTAAAATTCAATAATGTCGAGATAAAATACAGCATAGAAAATTTTGAAAAGCTAAAAACTGTGGGTGCTTTGTGCAACAATGCTACTTCCGAAATTAAAGGAAAAAAGGAAAAAACAATGGGCGACCCCGTTGAAATTGCCTTACTGCATTTGGCGAATACCTCAAATGTTTCTTTTGAACAAATCCATCAAAAATACAAACGCATCGGTGAAATTCCTTTTGATGCCGATACTAAAATGATGGCCACCCTGCACAAAAGCGAAAAGGGAAATTTTGTAGCCGCAAAAGGTTCAGTTGAGCAGATATTGGAAAAATGCAATAAAATTCTTTACGACAAAACGACCAAGGAAATCAGTAAAAGCGATAGAAAGAAAATTATCGAAGATTCTGAAAAATTATCGGAAGAAGGACTACGAGTTTTAGGTTTTGCATACCAAGAAGAAACTAATATTCTAAATGAAAATTATCTAAATGATTTGATTTATATTGGCGCAATCGGTTTCCTTGACCCACCTCGATTGGACATCAAAAAAGCCATCATCACCTGCCGAGATGCTGGAATCAAAGTAGTAATGATCACGGGCGACCACCCTAAAACGGCCTTAAATATTGCAAAAAAAGTGGGATTGGTGGATGAAAATGAACAAAATGTAATTACAGGGCGTGAATTATCTGAGGCGAAATCACTTACTAAAGATTGGAAAAACAGAATTCTTTCTACTGCGGTATTTGCTCGAACAACGCCAAAACAAAAATTGGATATTGCGGATATTTTTCAAAAAGCAGGAAATATTGTTGCCATGACTGGCGATGGCGTAAATGATGCTCCTGCCCTGAAAAAAGCAGATGTTGGTATTGCAATGGGTTTGCGAGGCACACAAGTGGCAAAAGAAACCGCCAGTATCATTCTAAAAAATGACTCATTTACATCCATCGCCGAAGCGGTAGCTCACGGACGGGAGATTTTCAATAATATCAAGAAATTTGTCATTTATCTCGTTTCCTGCAATTTGAGCGAGATTTTCATTGTTACGACTTTAGGGTTTCTTGCTCCTGCATCCACAATTTTGCCCTTGCAGATTTTGTTTTTGAATATGGTAACCGATGTCTTTCCTGCCTTAGCGCTGGGTCTGGGCAAAGGTGATAATACCGTAATGGATGTACCACCCAGAAACCCGAAAGAGGATATTGTTACCAATAAAGATTGGGTTGAGATTGGTTTTTACTCGGCCATAATTACGATTTCAGTAATTTTAACGGTCTTATATTGTCAAGAATATATTACCTCAGATAGTAAAATTTTAAATAATGTAGCTTTCATAACCTTAGCGTTTGCTCAATTATTTCACGTTTTTAATATGTCATCGCCAAAGTCAAAATTTATAGTTAATGAAATTACTAAAAACCATTTCGTATGGTATGCTCTTATTATATGTTCGGGATTAATGGTAGTTGTGTATGCTATCCCCCAAATGCGTTCAGTGTTAGGATTGGCAATTTTGCCGATGAGTGCGTGGGTAGCTGCAATCTTAGCAAGTTTAATGCCATTGGTTTTATTACAGATTTATAAGGTTTTCAGAAAAAACCTTATAAATCTGTAATAAAACTTCATACGAGCAGGTTATCACATATTAAATTCTTATTAGTTTTTACATTTCGAGCATAAAAATCGTAACATTTTGAAGATTTATGACTACCTTTTATTAAAAATGATAGCATGGTCGTTTATAATTGAGGTTAAAAATTTACGAAATGTAAACTTAGGTAAAGCGTTTTTCTTACCATTTACGCCACTAATAAATTTATTATAACACAAGTTTTTTCTAAACAAAATCGAATCATGAAAACCATCCTTTTTCCAACAGATTTTAGTAAAAATGCGGCTCACGCATCCCGCTACGCAGGGATGTTAGCAAAACTTTACGATGCTAAATTGGTGTTACTGCACGTTCATCACATCCCCATGGTGCCCAAAAATCACCCTTCCCTTGAAGTAAGTGATGCCATTGCGCTCAATGAAAAGAGTGCAACAGTAGACTTACAAGTATTTACGAAGGAGTTTATTGAGATTTCAAATTTACCTTCTGAAAGAGTCATCCAGAAACTTGAATACGGATTTACAGCCGAAACCATCGTTGAAACTGCTAAAGCGATTAAAGCAGATTTTATTGTGATGGGTACGCAAGGTGCTTCAGATCTTTTGGATAAATGGCTGGGTACGCACGCACAAGAAGTTATCAAAACGGCTGAATGCCCCGTTTTCACGATTTCCAAAAATGTTCCGATTGATTATCCACAAAGAATTTTATACGCAGCTGATTTCAAAAAAGATGAAACCTCCGCCACGCAAAAAATATTAGACATTGCCAAACCTTTGGGAGCAAGTTGTAAGGTAATTCATATTCACGAAGAATTTGAACCTAATATTGGCCATATCGTGGAAGAAACGATTACAGATTTAGAGAAAAAATTTGAAACTGAAGATGTTTCGGTTCAACAACTTCATCGTGGTGACATTATTGAAGGATTAGAAACTTATATAAAAACCTATCAGCCAGAGGTGCTGGCTTTGGCAATTCACGAAAAATCATTTTTAAATAGTATTTTCGAAACCAGTATTTCTCGTCATTTTATTCAAGAGGCAAAATTACCCTTACTCACATTCAAGAAATAAAATAATCACTATGCCATCAAATAATTTTAACATTCAAGGCTTATCACAAGCCGAAGTAATTGCATCGAGAGAAAAACATGGCAAAAATTTAGTAAACTATCAGCAAGAAAATGCCTTTTGGGAAACGTTAAAAGGTTTTTTGAAAGACCCGATGGTGGTTTTATTATTGGTGGCATCGGTAATTTATTTTATGAGTGGAGAAACGGGTAATGGAATATTTATGGTCTCGGCAATTTTCTTGGTTTCGGGAATTTCTTTGTATCAAGATTCTCGCAGTAAAATAGCCTTAGATAAATTACGAGACCTTTCGCAACCCAAATCCAAAGTGATTCGGGAAGGAGAAATTGAGGAAATTAAAAGTGAGGATTTAGTAATTGGCGATAGT
The DNA here is from genome assembly GCF_964672035.1 of Arcicella sp. Taxonomy (NCBI): domain Bacteria; kingdom Pseudomonadati; phylum Bacteroidota; class Cytophagia; order Cytophagales; family Flectobacillaceae; genus Arcicella; species Arcicella sp. The sequence continues at coordinate 72,552 of NZ_CBABQS010000012.1, read as the reverse complement.
CTGATGATAGAAGAAGGCACAACCATTTCTGCGGACAGTATCATCGTTCATTCCAATGATTTTTCGGTAAATGAGTCCATTTTAACAGGGGAATCCAATTTGGTCAAAAAAGATAGTACCAAAACTGATAATCTCATTTTTCAAGGCACAGCCGTTGCTACGGGGTTGGCCATTGCCACCGTTAAAGCGATTGGCGGTGAAACAAAGTTAGGGAAAATTGGAAAAAGTCTGCAAGGCATAAAAGAAGAGAAAACTCCATTAGAATTACAGGTTGGCAGTTTTGTTAAAAATATGGCCATTTTGGGTGCGGTAGTATTTTTTGTCGTCTGGGGCATCAACTATTTCCATTCTCACGATATTATGGATAGTTTACTCAAAGCCTTAACGCTGGCGATGAGCATTTTACCCGAAGAAATTCCCGTAGCATTTACCACTTTTATGGCTTTAGGAGCGTGGAGAATGATGCAAAAAGGAATTGTAGTTAAACAGATGAAAACCGTTGAAACGCTTGGTTCTGCCACAGTAATTTGTACGGATAAAACGGGAACAATTACCGAAAATAAAATGACCTTGGCGAAACTATTTTTCTTAAAAACCAATACCATTTCGGAGGCAGAAAATGCAATAAATGTTGATAATAAAGCACTTATCAGAATTGCCATGTGGGCAAGTGAACCCATCCCTTTCGACCCCATGGAAATTGCTATACACGAAGCCTACCGAAAAGCATTTTCGAGCGATGAAAGACCTCAGTATTCTTTAAATCATGAATATCCATTGGGTGGAATCCCGCCCATGATGACCCATATTTTTGAAGACATGTCGGCGGGTCATAGAATTATAGCCACCAAAGGAGCGACGGAAGCTATCATAAAAGTATCTCATCTAACTGATTCCGAAACCCATCAAATACACGAAGCGGTAAACACTTTAGCATCTGAAGGTTATCGAGTATTGGGGGTAGCGGAATCTATATTTAAAGGAAATAATTTTCCAAAAACGCAACAAGAATTCACCTTTAATTTCATTGGACTAGTGGCTTTTTATGACCCACCAAAGAAAAATATTCATGCGGTGTTAGAACATTTTTATCAGGCAGGAATTAATGTGAAAATCATTACAGGCGATAACAGTGAAACAACCCAATCAATCGCAAAACAAATTGGATTTCGAGGTTTTGACAACGTAACATCTCCCATAGCGATAACAGGCGATGAATTAATGAAATTGTCGGAAACAGAATTAAAAAAAACGGTGATGAATACGCAAATCTTCACCCGAATGTTTCCCGATGCTAAATTAAAAATTATTAATGCCCTCAAGGCGGAAAACCAAATAGTTGCCATGACTGGCGATGGTGTGAATGATGGCCCAGCCTTGAAAGCCGCTCACATTGGAATAGCGATGGGCAAAAAAGGTACGGAAATTGCAAAAGAAGCTGCTTCCTTGGTTCTTATGAATGACGATTTATCAAAAATGGTAGATGCCATCGGGATGGGCAGGAGAATTTATACCAATCTAAAAAAGGCAATTCAATTTATCATCTCTATCCACGTTCCAATAATTTTGACAGTCTTCGTTCCTTTGGCATTAGGTTGGATTTACCCCAATATTTTTTCACCACTTCATATTATTTTTTTAGAATTGGTGATGGGGCCAACTTGCTCTGTTGTTTATGAAAATGAACCCATGGAAAAAAATACAATGACGCTTCCACCACGCCCAATGACCAGTACTTTTTTTAATTGGAAAGAAGTTTCAATGAGTATTTTACAAGGTCTATTAATAACCGTTGGTACTTTATTTATCTATCAGTACGCAGTACACAAAAACTACAACGAGCAACTCACAAGAGCGATGGTTTTTACAGCGCTGATAACTGCTAACGTATTTTTGACTTTAGTGAATCGTTCCTTTTATTACTCCATTTTCACAACGATGAAGTATAAAAATAATTTGGTCTTTTGGGTAATTATTACAACAATTATCACCACGAGTTTATTGCTATATATTCCTGCATTGGCCATTTTCTTTAAATTTGAAGCCTTAAATTTCGCCCAATTATTAATCTGTATTGGCGTAGGATTTATTACTGTAATTTGGATTGAATTAGTAAAGTGGAGAAACAGAAATAGCTAAACAAATAAAAATTATGAACTTATCTATAACCTCAGTAATCAAAAAAATGCTATTACTTTTGCTATTAATAGTTGGTTTATATTATGCCAAAGTTTTTTTAATGCCTTTGACAATTGGCGGAATTTTGGGGGCACTGTTTCTTCCTTTTTGCCAATTGATGGAAAGCAAGAAACTCCCCAAAGGAGTAGCCGTTTTTATTTGCCTGTTAGCATTATTATCAATTATTTCTACTTTTATTTTTTTGTTAGGTTGGAAAGTTACCGAACTCACCAATGATGTTTCCTTGCTTAAACAAAAGGCAATCGACACATTTAACCAAACACAGGAGTACATTTTTACGCATTTGGGAATATCTGCCAAAGAACAATTAGCCATCTTAAAGTCAGAACAACCTTCCTACACCAGTATCATGCAAGTAGTATTTGGTTCGCTTACGAGTGTCTTCAAAAACCTCATATTTGTATTGGTTTATTTTCTATTTCTACTATTCTATCGATCGCACATAAAAAATTTCTTGCTCAAACTTTCGGTTAAATCCCAACGAGATGAAATGGAGCAAATCATTCATTCTTCTACCAAAGTTTCCCAACAGTATTTGTTAGGTCTTTCCAAAATGATTATTTGTTTATGGATTATGTATGGCATCGGTTTCAGTGTACTTGGGGTTGAAAATGCACTGTTTTTTGCGATATTATGTGGATTATTGGAAATAGTACCTTTTGTTGGCAATATTACAGGAACTACTTTAACCGTTTTAGTCACAGCTTTGCACGGTGCCGAATTCTCTACATTAATAGGTATTGTGATTACTTATATTGTCGTACAATTTATTCAAGGTTGGGTACTTGAACCACTCATTTTGGGTCCCCAAGTAAAGATAAATCCCTTATTTACCATCTTGGCTTTAGTCCTTGGAGAATTACTTTGGGGAATCTCTGGCATCATTCTCGCCATTCCAATCACGGCGATTTTTAAAATTATCTGCGATCACATTGAACCTCTAAAACCTTATGGATTTTTGATTGGTGAAATAGAAACAGAAAATAAAAAAAGCATTTTTTTGAGAAAAATAAAATAAAGTTCAGGAGTAATCCCAATATAACTCGAAGTGAAAAGCATCTACTAATTTAATATAACTTCCCTATTTTAGGAAATTAGTCATTATATTAACCCATGAAGTCGATGAATTATGATAGTCCAAAATGAGTGAAATATGTAAATTATTTCTAAAATTGTGTAATACTTTCTAATGCCTAAAACCCAATCTTTGTATGGTAATAACACTCTCGCATACAACTTCATGCCGCCCAATAATACGCCTTCCAATGAATAAAAAAAATTAGTAGAATGGTTGAGTACAAAACGAGAGCAAGGGGTTACTCTCGTTTTTGTTTCTCGAAACAAACATCAAAAATGAAAATCAAACAGAATGGTCAATTGAGCAGGCCTATACAGGAAATGGTTTTAATGAAAAAGCTTTTTTCACCGTTTCTTGTAAAATTAATAGAAATTGAATATTAGGTTCAAAGATTTACAAATGGAATTGGTTGAAGATAAGAATACGATTTAAAACATCTTATAAAATTAAATTTATGAAAACAATATTGTTTCCGACCAATTTTAGTAAAAATGCTGTTCACGCATCACTATATGCGGGCATGATTGCCCGAGCAATGGATGCGCAGCTAATTTTGCTCAACGTATATTCAATACCGATGGCAACGGAATATCAGATTCCGTATAATGTGGATGGCTTTCTAAAAGATAGTCAAGAAACTGCTAAAGAGAATTTGCAGGTTTTCGGTAAAGAGTTAATCAAAAGTACTAAGCTTTCACCCGATAAAGTCACGCAAATAACGGAGTATGGCCAAATCACGGATAGTATTGTCAGAACAGCTCATGAGAAAAAAGTAGATTTAATTATTATCGGAACGATGGGCGTTTCAAACATATTGGATCAATGGCTTGGCACAAATGCACAAAATATAATTGAAACGGCCGAATGCCCCGTGTTGATTATTCCTGAAAAGGCGGAGCTAAATTTCCCCAAAGTTTTAATGTATGCCGCTGATTTTAAGGAAGATGATGTTTTGGCAACGCATAAAGTCTTAGAATTTACGAAGCCTTTGGGAGCAATGTGCAAAGTAATTCATATTCACGATTATTATGAAGTGATTACAAATCAAAATGTGAAAGAAAAGGTATTAGAATTGAAACATGAATTTGAAGAAGATGATGAGGTGACAATAAAAAATATTAATCGTGAAGAAATTTATAATGGCCTAAAAACCTACGTCAGGACTCATAAACCTGATGTTTTGGCTTTAGCCATTTATAAAAAATCGTTTTTGAGGAAAATTTTTGAACGAGGTATCATCGACCATTACGTTCAAAATGGCGATATTCCTTTGCTTATTTTTAGGAAATGAAATACCTATTAGCCTGATAATCCAAATATATTTAAACAACATAAATACAATAATTGCGCATAAAAAATGCCACTTCAAAAATTGGAGTGGCATTTTTTAGGATAACCAAAAAAATCTATCCTAAATAAGTCTTCAATGCCTTACTTCTTGAGGTATGACGTAAACGACGAATTGCTTTTTCTTTAATCTGACGTACACGTTCACGAGTAAGATTAAATTTCTCGCCAATTTCTTCTAAAGTCATGGCATGTTCTCCGTTCAGTCCGAAATATAAAGTTACAACATCGGCTTCACGCTGCGTTAAAGTTGATAATGCTCTCTGAACTTCACGACGAAGTGAGTCGTTAATCAAACCTGAATCTGGCTTATCTTCTCCGTCATTTTCTAAAACGTCCAACAATGAATTTTCTTCTCCTTGAACAAACGGTGCATCCATTGAGACATGGCGACCAGAGATTTTCAACGTATCAACAACTTCACCCGTAGAAATTTCCAAAACCTCAGCTAATTCTTCTGGCGTTGGTTCACGTTCAAATTTTTGTTCTAATTCCGAAAACGTTTTCGAGATTTTGTTCAAAGAACCTACACGATTCAAAGGCAAACGTACGATACGAGATTGTTCAGCTAAAGCTTGTAAAATTGACTGACGAATCCACCAAACGGCGTAAGAAATAAATTTAAAACCACGAGTTTCATCAAAACGTTGTGCCGCTTTGATAAGTCCTAAATTTCCTTCATTGATAAGGTCACCGAGGCTAAGGCCTTGATTCTGATACTGTTTTGCAACAGATACCACAAAACGAAGGTTCGCTTTTGTAAGTCTTTCTAATGATAATTGGTCCCCGTCACGGATTTTTTGAGCTAAAATAACTTCCTCCTCTGGTGTCAATAAATCCACCTTGCCGATTTCTTGTAGATACTTATCAAGTGATTGACTTTCTCGGTTAGTAATCTGTTTACTAATTTTTAGCTGTCTCATATTTTTTTTAAATGGTTAACAAACCGCTTTTTTAAAATTAAATGTGATTGTGATAGAAGTAAACAGTTTTTAGTTTGCAGTATTCAGTTTCTGTTCATTCGTTAAATTAATTCTACATCCTAAGATTAGACTATTTTTTGAATTGACTGACAACGTGTTCTAAATTTTACTGATTACTTTGAAAAGGAGAAGATTAGACGTAAAATAAGTACAAAACCAAACGACTATATAAGTACAAAAAGCACATCTTATAATCGTTTGGAATGAAAATAATTCTTTTATAAAAGATTAACGTAATTTCTCTCAGATTTGTTCTATTTGACTTCCGGCTTGGGTAAAAGGGCCTTTCTCGACAAACGGAATTTTCCAGTTTTCTTATCTACCTCAATCAATTTCACTTTCACTTGCTCGCCGATTTGAAGAACACCTTCAACCGTTTCTAATCGTTCCCACTTGATTTCAGAGATGTGTAAAAGACCGTCTTTGCCTGGTAAAAATTCAACAAAAGCTCCAAATGGCATGATTGATTTAACAACGCCATCGTAGATTTCGCCCTCTTCTGGAATCATCACGATACCTTTAACCATTGATACTGCTTTGTCCATTGACTCTTTATTGGCAGAGAAAATTGACACATAGCCACCATCTGGTTTTTCTTCAATTGTAACGGTTGCACCTGATTGTTTTTGAATATCTTGAACAACTTTTCCACCTGGCCCGATTACCGCTCCGATTTGCTCTTTCATAATCTTAATGACAACAGCCCGTGGAGTTTGTGGTTTCAAGTCGGCTCTTGGTGAAGAAATAGCTTCCTTCATTTTACCCAAGATATGTAAACGTCCTTGTTTTGCTTGATTTAACGCTTCAACCAAAACATCGTAAGAAAGGCCATCTACTTTAATGTCCATTTGACAAGCCGTAATTCCTTTTTCAGTTCCTGTAACTTTGAAATCCATATCTCCTAAATGATCTTCATCACCTAAAATATCTGAAAGAACGGCATATTTACCCGTTTTAGGGTCAGAAATCAATCCCATTGCAATTCCAGAAACGGGTGCTGAGATTTTAATTCCTGCATCCATCAACGCCAATGTTCCCGCACATACAGTTGCCATTGAAGACGAACCATTTGATTCAAGAATATCAGAAACGATACGGATTGTATAAGGATTGTTAGCATCAGAAGGTAATACTTTTTTCAAAGCACGCATCGCCAAGTTACCATGTCCAACTTCACGACGACCAGGTCCTCTGTTTGGTTTTACTTCACCCGTTGAAAATCCAGGGAAGTTATAATGCAACATGAAACGATTGTATCCAGAAACCATGGCTGAATCAATCATTTGCTCGTCCATTTTCGTACCTAAAGTTACAGTCGTCAAAGATTGTGTTTCACCACGAGTGAATACGGCTGAACCGTGTGGAGAAGGCAAATAATCTACTTCACATGTGATTTGGCGAATTTCATCCAATTTACGACCATCCAAACGGAAACGTTCAGTAATCACCATTTGACGAACTGCTTCTTTCTCAATATCGTGGAAATAAACTTTCGCTAAAGATTTATTTACAACTGAATCTTCTGGTAAAGCATCGAAATATTCTGCTTCAACCGCTTTAAATGATTCTCTACGACCGCTTTTACTTGGATTTGCTAATTTAGCAACTGCGTAAAATTTGTCATAATAACCAGCCCAAAGTAATTTCTTTAATTCTTCATCGTGTATTTCGTGGTTATAGACACGCTTTTCAGTCTTACCAACTTCAATTGTCAATTCAACCAAAGCAGCACAATGAACTTTGATGGCATCGTGTGCAAGTCTCAGTGCTGTTAGCATATCCTCTTCTGAGCATTCCATCATTTCACCTTCCACCATCAAAATATCGTTGGCATTTGCCGCCACCAATAATTCCATCTCAGCATTTGCAATTTGAGCGATAGTTGGATTTACAATAAATTCACCGTTGATTTTTGCAACACGAACCTCAGAAATTGGTCCATTGAAAGGAATATCTGAAACTGCTATACAAGCTGCGGCTGCTAATCCTGCAAAGGCATCTGGTGAAACAGTTTCATCCGATGAAATCATCGTGATAGCAACTTGCGTATCGGCGTGATAATCGGATGGAAAAGTAGGGCGTAAAGCTCTATCAACCAAACGACTCACTAAAATTTCGTAATCTGAGAGTCTTGCTTCACGACGTAAAAATCCACCAGGAATTTTTCCTGCCGAAGCAAATTTCTCTTGATAATCAACTGATAATGGAAGGAAATCAACGCCTTCCTTTGCTGTTTGGCTTGAAACAACCGTAGCCAACAACATCATGTTTCCGCTTCTTACAACGACAGAACCATCCGCCTGTTTTGCAAGTTTGCCCGTTTCGATGGATATTTCTTTACCATCGGGCATTGTTATTTTTTTCGTTATTACGTTAAACGACATATTTTTTTTGATTTTACCTTTAATCTAACTTCTGAGTAAAAAACAGGGTGTTAAAGGCATTTGTTGGATTTGAATCGCTAATTTCTTTCTTGTCAATCATTAATTATCATGTTTCGTTTAGAAGTAGAATTTGACAAGAACATAAATTAACGAGCATCCAAAGAGAGGAAATAAAAAGTAGGCAATTGAAACAATTGCCTACCAAAAATACTATTTTCTGATGCCGAGTTCGACAATAATAGTACGGTAACGAGAGATTTCTGTTTTGATTAAATAATCTAACAAAGCTCTACGCTTTCCTACCAATTTCAAAAGACCGAAACGTGTCGAGTGATCTTTTTTGTTTTTCTTTAAGTGCTCAGTCAAATGATTGATTCTGAAAGTAAACAAAGCTATTTGCGACTCAGCAGAACCAGTATCGATTTTTGACTTTCCATGTCCACGAGATTCAAAAATCTCCTGTTTTACATCCGAAGTTAAGTACATCTTCAACCAGTTTAAATTGTTAATAATTATGAAAACATGCAAAATTACCGTTTTTCCTACGTATTAACAAGTTTCAACTTCATTTTATTTGAAATCCATTCACCAAAAGCTGTTTTAGACAGCTTTTCTTTCATTCTGTTAAAATAAACAGCGTAAACATCGGCTTCAAAGAGTCGGGAATCGTTTTGGGCTTTTTTCAGGAAGTATAATCCGAAAAGAAATAAAATAATATTTGAAACCCAAGCACCTACCTGCACCGCCAATCGACTCTCTTTGGCTGCCTTATCGCCTTGTTGGGTCATTACATACATCATAATAAAGAATATAATCGCAATAACCACTGGCAATCCAAATCCTCCTTTTTTAATAATTCCACCCAATGGTGCGCCAATTAAAAACATGACAAATACGGCAATGGCATTCGTAAATTTATGATGCCACTCTAAGTCAGTTCTATGAGAATCCTCTTCTTTTGAAAGTAATGAGTTCTGATTCGTTTCATTATAAGTATATATATTGTTGGCCTGCCCCAACGCATAATCTACATTTTGAGTTGGGAAAGTTAACTGTTTTAATCTCTTCTTAACAAAATCATCTAATTTCGGATTAACTTTAAGTTTAATCAACTGATTTCCAACCACTGAATTTTTAGGAATATGCTTCATTTCGTAACCGTAATAAGAACTTGCATTCGTCAAAAAACTTTTACGTAAGGATTGGTAACTCTTTTTCAGCGAATCCGAATCGTAGGATAGTTCAGAAATACCACGCATCATTTGGTGATGTTTAAATTGGTCTTCCTCTGTCTTGTGCATATCGAAAGCCGCCAAACTCATAATTACTTTACTTTTTGTGAAAGAATGAGTAGATAAATCCGTAGCATCTGCGGTTCCGGTTTTATCGGCATCCTCGGTGTAATCATTTCCATTAAAAAGCTCAAAAATCAAATACTGCTTGTTCATAATCGAATACATCTGAGCAGAATCGGCCATGGTTACGTGAGTATCACCATTATTTTTAGTATGGTCAAAAATAACAATGCTTTTTAAAGTCTTATTGTCAGGATATTTTTTAGCCACTTTAATGCTATATCCCGGCAAATCGGTATAAAAAATACCCTCCTTGATATTCAAGGTAGTTTTCGTGGTTTTTATGTCGTACAAAAGACTATATCCTTTCAGATTAGCCCAAGGTAAAGCAACATTATTAAACCAAAAGGCAAATACACTTATAAAAACGGTGACCACAAACATCGGTAACATGGCCCTTGTGATCGAAATACCAGCACTTTTGATGGCAGTAAGTTCAAAATATTCGCCTAAGTTTCCGTAAGTCATCAAGGTTGAAAGGAGCATCGCTAAAGGAAGGGCAATTGGAATCGTAATTAGACTAAAATAAAAGAATAATTTAAGATAAATATCTATGCCCAAATCTTTGCCAAAAAGGTCGGCAAAATAGGCTATGATTAATCTCATCAAAAAGATAAAAATCACCACGGCTAAAGTCATAAAAAATGGTTGCCAGAATGATTTTAGGATTAATTTATCAATTTTTTTTATCATTGGTCGAAATATAAAATGCTCGTGATTCGGAAAGAAACACGAGCATCGTGCGTTCATTTGAGAACGTAAAAATACATGAATTTGATTTCAATAGATTGTTAAAATTTCTTAACTGCCAACTATTTCTTTTAGCTTATAAATTAAATCTCCCCATAATTCGGTCAACTCATCTTCATCAGTAGTCATTGAATAATCAACTATTTTCAAATAGGTTGAGCCAGTTAAATCGCTGACATCCATTTTAAATTCAAGATAATTATGGTCTTTTTCTTCCGAATTAGGCGGAACAAAATCAAATTTTGCGGATTTATTTAACCTTAATTGAGACAGTTTTGCCACATGACTTTCACCATCCCATAAGAAGTCGAATGTTGTACTATCTTTTAATACAACCTTTTCGGCAAACCACTGTTGCATACCAGAAGCTGAACTGATATAGGGAAATAGCACTTTTGGAGAGGCTCTTAACTCATATTCTGCGATAAATTTATGTTTACTCATTTTTTTACAAGATTTAGCAATTTCAAAACGCTTAAAAATGTATTTTAATACTATTAGCAATAAAATACTTGTACTCTATATTGGCAAAGGTATAAATGTTCAAGAAATTCGCAAGCATTTTTTTATAATTTACAATCTAAACGCTAAAATAAATTCATTATATACTGATAATCAATCACTTAACCCTTGAAATATTTTATTTCATAGAATTTTACATTTTAACAAAAAGGCCTCTTTAAACGCCTGAAAATCAAGCAATAGCGAAATTCTTTCAAAATAAACCCCATTTGATTTGTCTAAAAATATTAAAATCCTTAATTTTGCACCACATTAATACTGCGGGATAGCTCAGATGGTTAGAGCGTAGGATTCATAACCCTAAGGTCGGCAGTTCGATCCTGCTTCCCGCAACTATTAGAGCCCTTACTGAATTTTTCGGTAAGGGCTTTTTTTATAGCCATGAGCAATAAGAAGATGAGCATTGAGTTTAAAAATAAGGTTATTTCCCTTTTTTTAAACCCAAAGCTCATTGCTTAAGGTTTACAGCTATCTCAAATCCAATCTAACTACATTTTCCACATGGTGTGTCTGCGGAAACATATCTACCGGTTGAACCGCTGTAACAGCATATTTTTCATCCAAAATCGCTAAATCTCGGGCTTGAGTAGCTGGATTACAACTTACATAAACAATTCGCTTAGGTGCTGCCTCCAACAAAACTCTGATAACTGGCTCGTCCATCCCCGCACGTGGAGGATCGGTAATTACCGTATCTGGTCGTCCGTGTTGACTTACAAAATCGTAACTCAATAATTTACGCATATCACCCGCATAAAATTCCGTATTAGTGATATTATTAATTAGTGAGTTAACTTTTGCATCTTCAACCGCCATTTCTACATATTCTAAACCAATTACTTTTTTTGCTTGTCGAGCTACAAAATTGGCAATGGTTCCTGTCCCTGTATAAAGGTCATATACCATCTCATCGCCCAACAAATCAGCGTATTCCCGAGTAATTTTATACAATTCAAAAGCTTGTTTTGAGTTAGTTTGGAAGAAAGATTTTGGTCCTACTCTAAACCGTAGCGGATTGCCGCCCAACCCTTCCATTTCTTCTTCAATGTAAGGAAGCCCTTTTACGTTTACTACTTCTAAATCAAAGAATGTATCATTTCCTTTTGTATTGATAATATAATTTAACGAAGTGATTTCTGGAAATGTCAAAGCCAAATGGTTCATCACCAAATCAATATCTTCTGGTTGACAATAAGCAAACTGAACAATAACCATTAAATCGCCCGTATTGGCAGTTCTGATAATTAAGTTACGCAATGCCCCTTTTTGCTGTTTGATCTGCTCGTAATAATCAATGTTATGCTTTTGGGTAAATGCCCGTAATTCTAAACGAATGGCATTTGAAGGATCGGGTTGCAAATAACATTTTTCAATATCCAAAATTTTATCAAAACGTCTTGGAATGTGAAAACCGAGGGCATTTCTTGAAAATTCTTCACCCGAATCCATCTGCTCTTTCGTTAACCAACGATTTTGAGAAAATGTATATTCCAATTTATTCCGATAATAAAACATATCAGCGGATGGGAAAATTGGTTTTATTTCTGGTAAATCAACTTTCGCAATTCGTTGTAAAGCATCCGTAACTTGGCGGGTCTTAAAATCCAATTGTACTTGATAATCAATGTGTTGCCATTTACAACCGCCGCAAGTTCCGAAATGTTGACAGGTAATTTCGGTACGAAATTTTGATTCTGGCCGAATATTAAAAGCGACTGCTTCCATGAAACTTTTCTTGGATTTCATCACTCGTAAATCGACTGTATCACCTGGCGCAACAGGGCCTTCAATGAAGATAACTTTATCATCAATTCGACTAATACATTTTGCATCAGAGGCAAAATCTTCTACTAAAACATTCTCGTAAATGGTATTTTCTTTTTTCTTTTTCATTGCAACCACATAGTTATCATAGGTTACATAGAAAAACTTATGTGAACATTGATACTAATAATTTTATTGATTAATTGTGATAAGGAACACAAAAGTACGGACTATGAAAATTTATATTGATAAAAAGATGTGAGTTTTAAGAAAATGAAGGAATTTTGTGGAAATATAAATCACATAAATGAAAGATAAAGTAGTCATCATCACGGGCGCATCATCAGGAATTGGAAAAGCTTTGGCATTTTCTTTTGGACTGGAAGGCGCCAAAATTGTCATTACAGGAAGAAAAGCAGCTCCTTTGCTCGAAGTAAGTCAGGAGTTAACCCAAAAAGGAATTGAAAATTTCGCCTTCGTTTCGGATGTCAGCATTGAAGCAGATAATATTAAAATGATTGAAAAAACCGTTGAAAAATACGGTAAAATTGACATTCTGATTAATAATGCGGGCATATCGATGCGTTCGATGTTTGCGGATTGCGATTTGAATGTCATTAAAACGGTGATGGATATTAATTTCTACGGAACGGTTTACGCTACGAAATATGCCCTTCCGTACATCAAAGCAACGAAAGGTTCAATTGTTGGGGTTTCGTCCATTGCTGGGTATAGAGGATTGCCCGTTCGTTCAGGATATTCTGCCTCAAAATTTGCCGTAAATGGCTTTTTAGAAGCTTTACGCACGGAATTATTGCATACTGGCGTGCACGTTTTGACGGCTTGCCCGGGCTTTACTGCTTCCAATATTCGGGTGGCTTCTTTGGGTTCAGACGGAAATTCAAAAGGGGAATCTATGAGAGATGAAGGAAATATGATGTCTTCAGAAGAAGTGGCCGATAGAATTTTAAAGGCAGTAAAAAATCGTGATAGAGATATGGTTTTGACCTTGCAGGGAAAAGCGGTTATTTTAATTAATAAACTATTTCCAAAATTGGCAGATAAATTAACTTTTAATGCTTTGGCGAGAGAAAAAGATTCACCTTTGGCCAGCCAATAAGCAATAAGGACAATTTCCTTTTGCAGAAAATCGTCCTTAAAATTTAAAATAATTCCCCAATATCCGCATACATTTCTTGAAATCGTTTGATGACTTTTTGAATAAAATATTCATCAATCATTTCACGGATAGTTACTTCAGAAGCATCCATTTCAGCAATTTTATAGACTTGTTCTAAATCGGGCGTTTCAAATTTTACAAAATACTTGGCGTTCCATTTATACAAGGATATTTTCAAATCAGGGCTTGAGCCAGCGAGTTCTCCGATGAAATACATTTTTATAGGCTTTAGGGGTTTTGGATTAGAAGTTTGTGGTTCTAAAACCTAACCCCTAATGCCTAAAACCTGATAACATTTACGCTTCTTCTTCAATAACTGTAATTTTTTGAATTTGATCGCCTTCACGAATTTTATCGATTACGTCTAAACCTTCCACCACTTTTCCGAAACAAGTATGCTTGCGGTCTAAATGAGCAGTATTCGCACGACTGTGACATACAAAAAACTGAGAACCGCCTGTATTTGGTCCACGGTGAGCCATTGATAATACGCCACGGTCGTGGTATTGGTTATTGCCAGTTAATTCGCATGGAATTGAATAGCCAGGACCTCCACCACCAGTTCCATCTGGGTCGCCACCTTGAATCACGAAATTTGGAATTACTCTGTGAAAAGTTAATCCATCATAAAAGCCCTTTTTAGCTAAATCAGTAAAATTTTTTACGTGAATTGGAGCATCTTGCTCATAAAATTCAATTACCATTAGACCTCTATCGGTCAGCATTTCAGCTTTAATCATTTTTCAGTTTTGAGCTATGAGTTCTGAGCTATGAGTGAATTAACCCAACGTCGAACTCTGTTTATTAATCATTTTCTACAAAATTAGGAACAAAAGGGTTTAAGTCATAGTTCAAATTTTAACCTTACCCCGCAAAATATCAAAATACATGATAAAATCACTGACGAGACTGTAAAATGGATATTTGAAAGTAGCGGGCTTGTTTTTCTCGAAAAAGAAATGCCCAACCCACGCAAAAAAGTATCCAACTACGGGCATAAACCACATTAGCTGATACTGTGCCGTATAAAGTGCGTAAATCAGGATGACGAAAAATAGGCTCGTTCCGATAAAATGCAGTAATTTTGAAGTCGAGTTGGCGTGTTCGGTTAAATAGTAAGGATAAAATTCCTTTAAAGATTGAAAATCGCTGGTTTTAATAGTTTCCATTTTGGGATTATTTAAAGATTAAACTTTAATTATACGTGAAAATAATAAAATATTTCCTCATTTTTAGCATCGCTTCCCTCCTATTTTCTTGTGGAACCGATAAAACCGAAGAATCGATTAAATTTTTTAAAAGAGGCAATCAAAAACTGAAAGAAAAAGAATATTTGGATGCTATTCATTGGTTTGATGAATCGTTGAAACAGAATCCAAAATTTGCGGATTCTTACAATAATCGTGGTTTGGCGTACCAAAAAATTGAAAAAATAGATGGTGCTTTAAAGGATTTTGACAAAGCCATTGAAATTGACAAAAAGTATTGGGAAGCCTATTACAATCGTGCAGAGGCACTTTTTTTGAAAGGCGATTTTCAAAATGCGATGTTGGATTACGACAAATTGGCGATTCCCTTCAAAGATTCATCGTTTTATTATGTGAGTCGGGCGGATGCGAAAGTTCAGTTGGGAAATACTGCGGGTGCTACCGCCGATTATGAAAGAGCCATTTTATTAAACCCAAAAAATGCCGAGGCTTATACAAATCAAGGGTATCTTTATTTTGAAAATAAGGACTATATTTTGGCAAAAAACAACTTTCAAAAGGCGATTTCGTTGAACCCAAAACAAGATTTTGCGCTGAATAATTTAGCTTTTATTTTAAACACCGAAAAGAAATACGACGAAGCCTTCAAGTACGTAAATTTAGCTTTAGGTCAAGAACCCGCCCAACCGTTCTATTTGAATAATAAAGGCTTGATTTTACTAAATTTAGGTAAATTTGAGGAAGCTAAAGAATTAATTGAACGGTCTATCCGATTGAATGATAAAAATGGATTGGCTTATCAAAACTTAGGACTTTATTATCAGAAAAAAGGGGATAATTTAAAGGCGAAGGAAAATTTTGATATGGCGAAGGGGTTGGAGTGAGGAAAGCGTTTTTTCATTCAAAAACTGTAATTTTTAACAGTATAAAAAGTACGACAAAACTTTCGTATATTATCTTCTTGGTCCGTAGAACAACATTATCCCGTGGTTTGGTGTCCTCACCAGCCAACTTGCGAAAGCAAAAACCCGAATTTTAATATATATATATATTTAATTGATGATCAGACAGTTGTATTGCTTTCGCCAGTTGTCGAGCGTGATACTCGCCAAGGAAGCGCATATTACAGAGTTAGCGGCGTTAGCGGCAAGGCTAAAAGACAACCCTACCATAAATGGAGTACATCATAAAAGATGAAAAACTTGAATTAAAGTACCAATCAGGCAAAGGTGCTTGGACATACCATTTGCGTATCCCAAATTCAAAAAATATAGAAGGGAAATGGGGCGATATTAAAGTTTCTGGTTTCATTGATAACTTTAAAATTGAATCAAGAAACCTTGCCCCAATTAAGGGCGAAGACAAAATGCTTTCGATAAATGGTGAAATACGAAAAACAATCAATAAAAAAGGTGGCGACTTTGTTATAGTTACACTTTATTTATTATCAAACAAAGAAAGAATAACTGAAAGTCAGATTTTAGAAACCTTTAATGAATCGAATGTTTTAAAAGCCTTTGAAAAGCTGAATGAAGTAGAAAAGAGTGAAATTTTAGACAGTATAATTTCCAAAAAAAACGAAGAAAAACAGATTAAGCTAATAATAAAACATATTGATAAACTATGTAAGCAGAATGATTAAACAAACATTTTTAAAATTTTTAACTGAACTCAAAAATAATAATTCATGAGAGTGGTTTGAACAAAACAAAGTAATGTATCAAGCCTACAAGGAAGATATGATTCAGTTTAAAGAAAAATTATTGTTAGAATTAGCAGAAATCGACCTTTCAACATCGAATGCCAATTTAGTTCCTAAAAAATGTTTGACAAGAGTAAATAGGGACTTGCGATTTTCAAAAGATAAGTCACCATATAAAAACTATGTGTTAATCGTCTTTAACAAAAATGCCCCTCACGGAAATACAGCAGGATATTTTGTTCATCTTGAACCAGACAATTGTATGGTTGGTGGTGGCATTTGGCAGACAACCCCCAAATATTTAAAAAAAATAAGACAAGAAATAGATTACTCTTTCGAAGAAATTAATAAAATAGTTTCAAGTAAGCATTTTAAAGAAATATTTCCAAGCGGCTTACAGGGACAAAATAATTCTAAAAAGTTTATTGATTTTTATGACCAAAGTGAGTCAGTTGTTGAATTACTCAAAATGAAAGGTTTTTGTACCAAAGAAATAATCAGTGACAAAGTTATGACAAGCAAAAACGCTGTAAAAACCATAATAAACTCGTTGTTGTCAGTGTCTTTAATGACAATCGGAATCCATTTGTCAGTGAAGACACTGACATCAACTGAATTGAAAGGCAAATACATTGAAGTTTGATTATCCATCGAAACGAACTAACAAAAAAAGGCCGTTGAAAATAAATCAACGACCTTTTGCGAGTAGTTATAAATCAAATTTCTCGAACCTTAATTTTACGCCATTTTACTTTTATGCCTCCGCCACTGTGAATCTGCAAGGCAATTATTCCATCAACCGAACCAATTTTATCATCGGTCAGCGTAATCATTTCTTGTCCATTGAGATACGTCGTTACGTTATTTTCCAGCACTTTTATACGCATTTCATTCCATTCGCCCATTTTTAAGGCTTTGTCTTTGTCGTCCGTCGGTTTAATAATCCAACCTCGGCCGTAAGATTCATATATTCCGCCCGTCCAATGTCCTGGAGGAGCAACTTCCGACTGCCAACCCGTAATTTTTGTTCCTTCAATCGAAGAATGAAAAAATACGCCGCTATTTCCATCCGCTTCCTGTTTGAACTCCAAACTCAATTCAAAATTTTTAAATTTTTGGTCAGTCCCTAAATAGCCGTATTCTTTATCAGGCCCACTCTCGCAGATAAGTTCGCCTTTGTCCACGTACCATTTTTCGGTACCGTAGATTTTCCAACCAGTTAAATCTTTTTTATTGAATAAATTAGTCCATTTGCCATTTTTTGAAGATTGAGCAAAAGTGTTGGAGAATAGTAAAATTGAAAGGCAAAATAAAATAAGATTGGCTTTTTTCATGGATTTAAGGTTTGTTTATGAATGAATTATATTTTTAACAAATATAACGCAATAATTAGGATTTGAATGGGCCTTTAAAACGGATTCCCTGACAAAGAAGGGCAGGAAATCTTGATTCAAATGAATCCTTAATTACGATCAATAAAATCTTTGAAGGCTTTTCGGTAGGTATCGCTGATGGGTAAAAACACTTTTCCAATCTGTACTTTTTCCCGTTGAATTGCTTCGATCCATTCCAAAGCCACAATAAAAGAATTATGAATTCGGATAAATTGTTTTTCGGGCAAGGTAGATTCTAAGGACTTAATGGTTTGCAAAGAGACTACTTTTTGGTGAGGCGTATAAATAGCCACGTAATCTTTTAAACCTTCGATGTACATAATTTCGTTCAGTTTTATCTTGACTAATTTTGTACCATCTTTTACAAAAATATACGGTTGAACAGCTTCCGCAACCGGATTTACGGCAACGATTTCATGCATATTTTTTTCAGTTGAAACGCCCTGTTTTGCATTTAAACGCAACGAAGCCTTTTCGACCGATTTCAAAAACCGTTCAAATGTGATGGGTTTTAAAAGATAATCTAATACATCTAACTCATATCCTTCAATGGCGTACTCAGAATAAGCCGTTGTTAAGATAATCAGCGGTTTTTTCTGCAGAATTTTCAATAAAGTAATCCCCGTAATTTCAGGCATTTGTATGTCAGAAAACAAAATATCAACCGTATTTTCACGGAGAAATTCTAAGGCTTTTAATGGGTCAGAAAATGATTGAACCAATTGCAAGTAGGGTACTTTTTGGATGTAATTTTCCAACAAACTACGAGCCAAAGGTTCATCTTCAACGATGATGCAGGTATGAGTCATTTTCATGAATTTTATTTACGAAATATTCAATGTCAAACGAATTTTATAATCATTTTCTTCGTCAGATACCTCCAATTGATATTTATTGGCATAACTTAATGCTAATCTTCTTTTTACATTTTGTAAGCCAATGCCTGATTTTTCGTGATTTTTAGAAGCCAATTTACTGTTTTCTACCGTGAATACCAACTCATTATTTTGCACCAATAATTTTAGAGTAATATAAGCATCCGTTGAATTATTGCTTACGCCATGTTTGAAGGCATTTTCTAAAAAGGTAATCAAAATTAAAGGGACAATCTTCGCTTGATTCACGTTTCCTTCCACTTCAAAATTAATGGGAATTTCACTATTAAGTCTCAATTTTTCTAAACTGATATAATTTTCGATGTATTCAATTTCCTTACTCAATTGCACCTTGTCATGATTAGAATCGTAAATCATATAACGCATCATTTGCGATAATTTTGCAATTACTTCCGTCGTATTCGGCGAATTGGTAAAGGCCAAATAGTAGAGATTATTGAGCGTATTGAACAAAAAATGCGGATTTATCTGGGCTTTCAAAAATGTCAATTCGGCCGTTAATTTCTCATTTTCCAGTTCTTTCCTTTTGGCTTCCAAGGCTAACCAATCTTCGGCAAATTTTAACATTCCAACAAATATAGCAATAAAAAGGGTAATGGTTACGTGTTGTAAAACGAACTTAGAAGAATACAAAAACATCCTTGATTCGCTCAAATCGACATAAATATATCGTTTCAAGTAAATATGGAGCGTGACAATTACGATAAAGGGAATCGTAAATTCAAACAAGTATTTTAATATATTTTTATGGATAAGAAATCGGGGAAGTAGGTAAAAATAATTCAGATAGCTCATTGCTGCCATCATTAAAATATGCGTTGAGGCATCAAAAAACGCCCTCGAATAATTAACTTCTTCACCGTGACGAGTGAACGAGATTTGATAATAAAAGAAGGAAAAATATAAACACCAGAAAGAAAGGTGAATTAATAGTATTCTATTTTTTTGAATGAAAGATTGCATATTCTCAATTTTAAGTTTTAAGATGGGTGTTTTCAATTCAAATTTCAATAAAAAATATGGTAAATAAGTATTTATAAAAACGATAAGTCCTTAAAAAACAAAATATTAGATAAACGGGCAATAAACTTCGATACTTTGACCACAAAATCCGACAATTGCCATTTATGGTTAGTAGCAGCGACCTGTCGAGTAGTTTATCCTACTTATCTATTATGGTTTTTCCCTTAATTTTTATATAGTTGTTTTGTCACAGAAATTGTTTCTCTAAACAAGAAAGCACAATTCAAACAAACAGAAATCATGAAAAAAATTATCAAATTTACCTTATTTTTACTCCTTATGAGTAATATAGTATTCGCACAATTTGGACCGCCAATGGGTGGAGGTGGAGGCGATGGTAACGGTAGAAATAAAAATAATGCCCCACAACAGAATACACCAAACTTGGAAGGAAATGCTCCAAAAGGAAATTCAAAAATTGTAGGCTACATCATTGATTCAGCGGCAACAGTTGCGGTCGAATACGCTAATATTGCTTTGATAAATACCGATACCAAGAAACCCGTTGACGGCACGATAGCAGATGAAAAAGGGAAATTTTCGCTGACAAAAATTGCCGCCGGTAACTATAAATTGTTGATTTCGTTTATTGGTTTTGAATCGAAAACGATTGAAAATATTACCATCGAAAAAGGAAAAGATGTGGACTTAGGTGTCTTGAAAATGGCAACCTTGAACAAAATGTTGGACGGCGTTACTGTTACGGCGGAGAAGGCAATGATTGAAGAAAAAGTGGACAGATTGGTCTATAACGCTGAAAAAGATATGCTCGCCAAAGGTGGAGATGCCTCGGATGTATTGAAGAAAGTCCCCATGTTGTCGGTGGATTTAGATGGAAACGTTTCTCTAAGAGGAACCACAAATATTAAGGTGCTTATCAATAACAAACCTTCTACAATTGTGGCAAGTAGTATTGCCGATGCCTTGAAAATGATTCCTGCCGATTTGATTAAAACGGTGGAAGTGATCACTTCTCCATCAGCAAAATATGATGCAGAAGGCTCGGCTGGTATTATCAACATCATTACAAAAAAATCTACGATTGAAGGATTAACTTTGAATTTGGATTCGGGCGTTGGCCTTAGAGCTTCAAATTTGGGTTTGAACGGAAGTTATAGAAGTGGTAAATTTGGCATGACTTTAGGGGGATTTGGAAGAGCTTTTTATAACAAAGCAAATACAACTTTAGACCAAACAACCGTTAAAAATGGCGTATCATTATTGACCCAACAAAGTGCAGATGCTTATGATAATGGTTTATTTGGCAGATACAATTTAGGTTTTGATTACGAAATTTCTAAAAAACAATCTATTACTGCTTCGTTAGCCTTCGGAACTCGAAATTTTGATAGAACCCAAGACTTTGTAACAAAATCATTCGTCAATTCAGCTTTAAACAGTAGTGGATTAAGAAATGTTGATAGTAAAGACAATTCAAATTCAGTTGATGTAAATATTGATTATATTCGTACTTTTAAACCGCAACAAGAATGGTCGATTTCAACGCAATTCAGTAAAAACGTTTTGACCAATAATTTTGATGCCGATATCTTAAATACTTCCAATGAATTATTGAGTCGTCAGAAAAATATTAACGGAAATGCCAACCAAGAAGTCACCATTCAGACCGATTATCAAACACCAATCAAACAAAATCAAATGTTTGAAGTTGGTTTAAAAACCATCAACCGACAAGTAGATAGTGATTATCAATATCTTTTTGCGGGTAGCACGGGACAATTTAGTACTGATGCCAGAAATCCGGCGGGTTTATTGAATTATCGACAAAATATTTCGGCAGGATACGTATCTTATACTTATTCAACCAAAAATAAATATACATTCAAAGTTGGTACTCGTTACGAACACACTACGATTACGGCAAATGACCAAAAAAGTGATATTTCGATTCCAGATTACGGAAATTTAGTACCAAGTGTTAATGTTTCTAAGACTTTTGGAAATTCAACGATAAAGTTTGCGTACAATAACAGAATACAACGTCCTGGTTTACAACAACTTAATCCTAATTTTAACTTGGCGAACGCTCAGAATATTTCTTACGGAAACCCAAGTTTAAAGCCAGAAATTACCAATAATGTTGAACTAAGTTTGAGTACAAATATTAACAGAACTTACTTAAATTTATCATTGTTTGGTCGTGTAACCAATAACTCAATTATCCGTTTGAGTTCGCCTTCTGATACTTTAGCAGGTGCAATTGTGACGACATACCAAAACATTGGAAAGCAGCAAACTTTTGGGACAAATATTTTTGGAAATACATTTATTACGCCAAAATGGTCATTAAACGGTGGAGTTGATATTTTTTATACCTATCTGGATGGACAAACTCAAAATGCAGCAGGTACATTTTCAACGGTTAATAATGCGGGAATTGTTGTAAATGGAAGATTGATGACTCAATATTCATTCAATAAAGGTTGGGGACTTCAAGCATTTGGTGGATTCAGAGGAAATCAAGTTCAATTACAAGGAATCCAAACCAATACCGCCATGTATTCAATTGGTGTGAAAAAAGATTTTACCAATAAAAAAGGAAGTATTGGTTTAGCGGCCGAAAATTTCTTTGGCGGAATGAAAATGACTTCGACGTTGGAATCTCCAGTATTTAGTCAAGTAAGTGTGAATAACATTTACAATCAAAATCTAAAATTAACGTTTAGTTATAAAATAGGTAACATGAAATTTGTCGAGAAGAAATCAAAATCGGTTAAAAATGATGATGTGAAAGGTGGTGAATCGAATAATTAATAAAACGCTGTATAATCAATTTAATCATAATCAAATCAATAAAACAATGAAAAAAATCGCAATTTTAATCAGCATTTTAAGTATCTCTTTATCAACATTTGCTCAAAAATGGAATGCTGATAAAGCGCATTCAAAGGTAGGATTCACGGTTACGCACTTGATGTTATCGGAAGTTGATGGTAATTTCAAAAAATTTGATGCCAGCATTATGTCAGAAAAGGAAGATTTTTCAGATGCAGTTTTTGAATTTAGTGCTGATATAAACAGCGTCGAAACTGGAAATGATATGCGTAATGGTCACTTACAAAAAGAGGACATGTTTAATGTCGAGAAGTTTCCAACTATTAGTTTCAAAAGCACTTCTATCACGAAAGTAGATGCGAAGAAATTTAAATTAAATGGAAATTTGACCATGAAAGGAGTTACAAAGCCAGTGGTTCTTGATTTAGTTTTGAATGGTATTGGCAAAAATGCAAGAACTCAAAAACCAATTGCAGGATTTAAATTAACTGGAACTGTAAAAAGAACTGATTTTGGCGTGGGTGGAATGCCTTCGGCAGTTGTTAGCGAAGACATCGAAATTAGAGCGGTGGGAGAGTTTGGGAAAGAATAATTACTAAATATATTTTGCTAAAACGGTTAAAAAATTCAAAGAATTTTTTAACCGTTTTTTTGTCTACTTATTTTTAAAATGAAAAGGCTAATTTGTAGGACTTTTAGAAGATTTATTGAACTAAAATATTATTGGAAAATTAACGCTGACAAAAAAATTAAAATATTTTTTGCCCAAAAACTAACCAAATAATATTTTGTGAGCAAACATTATATTTCACAAAAGTCATATCATCAAAGCTAATAATTTTTGATACAGATATTATTTAATATTGTGATGGATGTGTACTATTTAAATTAAAAAATATAAAAATAACGTTTACTCAAAGAATCAAACCCTTGAAAAACAACAACTTAACTCCATTTAGTTCAATCATACATGATTGATACATTTTTGATTTGGCTTTACACTATATGATTATAATTGCTTATTCAGCCCGATAATTATATTAAAACCACAAAAGTAGAGGACAATATACTTGCAAAAGTCTCAATTATATACACCCCTAACTTTTAGTTTTGGTGCAATTTCTTAATTATTTTGTGATTAAAATCCAGCTTTAAAATCTTTAAAAATAATAGCATTTTGAACGCTATCCGTTTCAATTTCTAATAATTGAGGCTTAGCACTTTTTGAAACAAATTCTAACAAACTTTCCGCAAATTCTTCCTGATTTTTAGAGAAGAAATAGGTTAAACCTGCATCATTGGCTGTATTTTTAGCATTCATTGGTTGAACGGTTTCAAAATAATCAGCTAACTCTGCTTGTTTATTAGGTCCATCAATAATTCTAAAAATTCCACCACCGTGATTATTTAATAAGATAATCCTCAAATTATCAGGCAGATAACGATTCCAAAGACCATTTCTGTCATAAAAGAAAGCGACATCTCCGACCAGAAGAAATACTAATTTATCGGTAGTCAATGCTTGCCCAACGGCCGTACTCACGCATCCATCAATTCCACTAGTACCACGATTGGCAAAAACTTCAATATTTTGATTAAAATCTATACCAATATAATTAGCATAACGCACCGACATGGAATTTGCCAAATGCAATTGAGAACCCGCTGGAATTGAATCCATTAGTATTTTGATAACAGCAAATTCATTAAATTTCTCTTGGTGAATATTTTGATTAAAAAACTTCTCCAGATAAATAGTAGCTTTCCTTTCCTGATTTATCCATTCATTTTTATAATTTTCGTCTCGTTCCTCCCCTCCTGCTCGGAATTTTTCAAAATCTAAATCTTCATAAAGTTTGGTAAAAAAATCAATGGGTTTCATCGGAATAATTTTCGTCAACGATTGAAAGGTATCAATTAAATGTTCGTCTATTTGCAACTGCCAATGTTCGAGTGCTTTGTTTTTTCTTAAAAATGTTTTTAGCCCTTTAGAAATGAACGACTTACCAAAAGTTATTAATAATTCTGGACGAAATTGTTCATTTTCAGGTTTCAAGAAAATATCATGTTTTGAAATTGCCTGAAAACCCAAATTAGAAATGGTGTCACCAACGCAAACTACTCGAAATTCATCTTGGAGTTTTTGCAAAATATGCGTCAATTTATCATCCTTTTCATTTTGACCTCCAGCGATTAGAATATTATCATAATCTTGAAATTTATTCAATAATTTGTGCCATTGCGTCTTTTCTAAAGTTCTCTCGGTTTCAAGAACTTCAATAATCCTTGGATTTGAAGAAAAACTAACATTCTCATTTTCATCTGGATAAAACGGTTCTCTTAAAGGAATATTAATATGTACTGGGCCTTTTGGATATGAGTTTGCCAAATTGATAGCCTCATTTACCATTCTCTCAATATACCAAATCGCATCAGGATGTTCATAACCCGCCCCTATTTCAAAACTCTGTTTGACGTGTTTGCCAAAAATATCCGTTTGGTAAATCGTTTGCCCATCGTGTTGATGAATCCACTCTTTAGGGCGGTCTGCGGTCAGGATTATCAAAGGTACTTCTTGAAAAAAAGCTTCGGCCACCGCCGGGGCATAATTATAAGCCGCCGAACCCGAAGTGCAACAAATCGCAACGGGAGCTTTCAAATTTTGAGCCATTCCCAAAGCTATAAAAGCGGCCGATCGCTCATCTGAGACAGATTTTGCAATAATTTCTGGATGTCGAACTAAAGCAATTGTCAATGGGGCATTTCTTGAACCAGGGGAGATGATGGCATTATTTACGCCTTTTTTGGCAAGAATATTAACAAGATTAAGGATGGGTTGAAGGAGCATAATGATTAAATATTTTCAGCAAAATGTTTTTGGTTTAAGGTCAGATTAACTTTGTTCCAATCAATCGTAGTGGTTCGTGGCGATTGACGAATGGGACAATTGGGAACTTTACAATAATGACAGCATTCAGGCATACACGGGTCGGCATGAATAAAAATCTCAACGTGTGAAGGAAATTCAAGGCCTAAAATATCTTCAAATTCGTGTACCGTCTCGTGTACTTTTTCAAGCGTCCAATACTTGGGCAAAGTCAAATGACAGTCAATATGGATGTCCGAGCCATATTCTTGTATTCTCATATTATGAATATCAATCCATTCAGTTTTTTGATTCGTTTTGAGAATATCTACCACTTTTTCCAAAACCTCCTCGTTGGTTTCATCCATCAAACCACCAATGGATTTTCGGATAATTTTCACACCATTCCAAGCCATAAATACGGCAAACAGTATAGACGCAAAACCATCAATCCAATAGATATCAGTAATATATACAATTACCACCGCCGAAACCAAAATCAAACCGCTTATGGCATCTAATTTCAAATGTTGTCCATCGGCAATTAAGGTTGGGGACATTTTAATAATTCCCTGTTTTTCAAGCATATAACCCAAACCATAATTAATAATTGTCCCTAAACTAATGATGGTTAAACCGACTTTCAAATCTAAAATTGGGTGAGGGCTTAAGAGTTCTTGCGTAGCGTGAAATACAATAAAAACACTTGCTAATACAATCAAAACACCTTCTAATCCTGCCGAAAAAAACTCAATTTTCCCGTGTCCATACGGATGATTCATATCCCGTGGTTGGGAGGCTAAATAAATAGCGTAAAAGGCAAAAGCACTCGCAACAACATTGATAATTGACTCTAAGGCATCCGTCAAAATGGCACTCGAATAAGTGAGGTAATAAGCAATAAATTTTGCGATCATCAATACTAAACTGACCACAAACGAAGTTAAAATTAAACTATATTTTTTTGGGAACATGACAAAAGTTGTAATATGCTAAATGATTGATATAAGGTGGAAAGTACAATTTTATTAAGTCATGAAATTGACGTATAAAGTTCGCATGAGTAGGAAAATAATTTTGCAATGGAGACTAAAACCTTATTTCTTCAAAGTTACGAAATTCATATTTTATAATTCATACCTTGTGTTATACCTTTACAAAATGAATAAATTTGAGAATCCTTGGCAAAAAATATCGTCTCGTGAAGTTTATGATAATCCTTGGATAAACATTAGACACGAAGAAGTTATCAAACCAAATGGCGAATCGGGCATTTACGGAGTAGCCCATTTTAAACTATTGGCCGCCGCAATTGTTCCATTAGATGATTTTGGAAATATTTGGCTTGTGGGTCAATATCGCTATACTTTAAATAAATATTCATGGGAAATTCCGATGGGCGGCGGTAATTTGAACGGCAACAGCTTAGAAGCGGCCAAACGTGAATTAAAAGAGGAAACTGGTTTATCGGCTTCAAAATGGACAAGTTTAGGAATATTACATACTTCTAATTCTGTAACTGATGAAGTTGGCTATATGTTTTTAGCTGAGGATTTAACTTTGGGTGATTCAGAACCAGATGATACTGAAATTCTACAAGTAAAAAAAGTAAGTTTAATCGAAGCGATAAGAATGGTAATGGATTCAGAAATTACAGATTCTTTATCAATTGCCGCAATTTTGAAAGTTGCCAGATTAAAAAATATTTAAACCTACCATAATGTTTCAAGCTATTCTATTTGGATTTTTATACGGATTTTTTCTTTGCTTTACGTTTGGGCCTGTTTTTTTCAGACTAATCCAGACCAGTATTGACACTGGCTACAAAAGAGGAATTCTAATTGCCCTTGGGGTAACAGTTGCCGATTCTATTCTAATGTTTTGTGCTATATTTGGCACCAGTTATTTGCCGCAATTAAAGTATTTTGATGATGTAATTTCGGTGATTGGAGCAAGTATTTTATTTATTTTAGGCTTTATCAGCATTTTCAAACAAAAAGCTCAAATCATCTATCCTTCTTCAAAATTGAGTTCATTTCTCTATTATTTTACCTCTGGAATTTTCCTAAATCTTCTAAACCCTTCCAATTATTTAGCCGTTTTTGCTACGTCTGCTTATTTAGTAGCCAAAGGAATGACTTTAAATGAACGTATTATTTTCTTTTTGTTCAGTTTAATCGCCACCATGACCGCCGAATCATTAATTGCTTTTTATGCCAATAAAATGAAAAGAATTTTAACGGGAAAAGTCCTGAAAAGAATCAATCAAGTTGCGGGCGTGATTTTTATCATTTCAGGACTTTTGATACTTTATAAACAGTTTGTTAGTTAAGATTTTTGCAACAAATAATCTTCCCATTCTTTAATCAGTTTTGCATTTTTCAAAACCCTTGGGAATTTATTTTGCCCCCCAGTTTTCCCTTTTGATTCCATAAACTGATAAAAGGTTTTGGTCGGTAAAATGCTAATTTTCAATTCTTTAAGTAAATGTTTACGCTCTACTGGATAATCATCGTTAATCTCACAGAGTGTTTCATCAATGTCTCTCATCAGCATATGAGTTGCTATTTTATCGTCCGTACCAATGTACCAATGATGCCCAAATACATCCCCAAATTTTTGACCAACCACCGTAAATTCTCGAATATCGATATTGAATTTTTTACAAGCCAACTCAATCGCTTTATTCATATTATCCACCGAAAGATGTTCGCCACAAAGGCTCAAAAAATGCTTGGTTCTACCCGTAATGATAATTTGAGCTTTCTTTTTATTGGTAAATTTAATGGTATCGCCAATCAAATAACGCCAGGCACCCGAAACCGTTGAAATCAATAGTGCGTATTCAACCCCTTCTTCGATTTCATCAATCATTAAAGTCTGGGGTTTTTCAACCATCACGCCATCATCATCAAAATTCTCATCGGTAAATGGAATAAATTCAAAGAAAATACCATTGTTCAAAACCAATTCCATATCCGTATTTGGAGCAGTTTGAAAAGCCATAAACCCTTCCGATGCTAAATAAGTTTCTATGTAAGTAATCGGGCGACCTAAGAGTTTTTCAAACCCTTGTTTATAAGGTTCAAAACTAACTCCTCCGTGACAAAATATTTCAAGATTCGGCCAAATTTCGTGGATATTTTTAACGTTATATTCCTTGATAATTTTTTCCATTAAAATTTGAATCCATGCTGGCACGCCTACAATAAATCCAATATCCCAATCTTTGGCTTCTTTGGTAATTTTATCCAATTTTTCCCCCCAATCTTTAGTTTCGGCAATTTTTTTACCAGGTTTATAGAATCTTTCAAACCAAAATGGAATTTTTCCTGCGGTTATCCCACTCAAATCTCCCTCAAAATAATCACCCATGTCTTGCAATTTTGTGCTACCACCTAACATCAAATAACCCTTTTCAAATAAAGTTGGAGGGAGATTTTTATATTCAGAAAGGGCTAAAATCTGACGAATTGAAGTCCTATGAATGGCTTTAACCATATCTTTCGTCACAGGAATATGTTTTGAAGCTGCCTCAGAAGTACCCGAACTTAACGCAAAATATTTAATTGACCCCACCCAAGAAACATTTTTTTCACCTTCTAAAGTCTTGTGCCACCATTCATTATACATTTTATTGTAATCGTAAACAGGAACTTGTTTTTTGTATTTGGTATAAAATTCTTTGTCATTGGAAAACAAAGCAGCATTCATGATATCCTCAAAGCCAAATTTTTCTCCAAATTGCGTAAATCGTCCTTTATTCAGCAATTTGACGAGCGTCTTACGTTGAAGTCTCTCCAAATTTGTCTTGGGACGTTTCATAAATCCTGAAAGTCTGATTCCCCTTTTTAAAATATTTCCTACAATTGCAATTGCCATGTTTTTTGTTTTGAAATGTGAGCTATGAGCAATCAGATGTGAGCTATGAGTTTTTAGAAATCAGCATTAAATTTGAAATTAATGTTGGTCAATGCGCATAGCTCAAAACTCAATGCTATACTAAAACCAAGATTCTAAGGTTTTAACTGCTTGATAATCAGTTAAGTCAAATTTTGCGGGAACGATTGAAACATAATTTCCTTTCAACGCATCTTCATCCGTTCCACCCCCTTCATCTTCATTTTTAAGGAAACCGTCCATCCAATAATAAGGTCGGCCATAAGGATCTTTTCGTTCTTCGAAAGTTTCTTTAAAAACTGCATCCGTTTGACGGCAGATTTTTATGCCTTTGATTGGTTCTTCCGAAATTTTTGGAAAATTAACATTTAAAGCCAAGCCGTGAGGTAAGCCGTTTTCAAGTACTTTCAACGATATTATTTTGATATATTCTTTGGTATGAGAAAAGTCAGCATCGTTTGAAAAATCACTTAACGAGAAGCCAATGGCAGGAATGCCTTCGATAGCGGCCTCAATCGCTGCCGACATTGTGCCACTGTAAAGAATTGAAATAGAGGAGTTTGAGCCATGATTCACGCCTGAAACGACCAAATCAATTTTTCTACCTTTTAATAAAAAATGTTTCCCAAATTTCACACAGTCAGCAGGGGTTCCGCTGCACTTATAGGCTTCAACATTTGGAAGATAGTTTTTTACTTGGGTTACCCGTAATGGGCGGTCGAGCGTGATGGCGTGTCCCATTCCTGATTGGTGTGTATCGGGGGCAACCACGACCACTTCACCGATTTCCGACATCACTTCTGCCAATACTCTAATGCCTTTTGCGGCAATAGAATCATCGTTTGCAATTAAAATTAAAGGTTTTTGCATTCTTAAAATTATAAATTAATGGTTTCGCTTGAAACCGAAATCAAATATAGGTAGATTTACTTTTGAGACCAATTCACACAAGCATTTATGTTAAAATTCATCGGTAAACTTATCCTTAAAGTTGCGGGTTACAAAATTATTGACACCACGCCCAACGGCGTTAATTCGTATCAAAAAGCAGTCATGATTGCTGCACCACACACCTCCAATTGGGATTATGTTTATACAATGGCCGTTTTTTATACGCTCGAAATTCCGATTAAATATCTTGGAAAAGACTCATTATTCAAATTTCCGTTGGGAATTTTAGTTAGAAAATTGGGCGGAATTCCAGTTAGACGGGAACAAAAAAATAATTTGGTGAATGAAATGGCCAAATTAATTAATGATTCATCCGAGCAAATTCAACTCATCATTCCTGCCGAAGGAACTCGCTCATATTCTAAGGAATGGAAGTCTGGTTTTTATCACATTGCCAATACCGCTGGTGTACCCATTATTTTAGGTTTTCTTGATTTTGGCAAGAAAGAAGTTGGTTTCTTGGATGTATTCATGCCTACTGGCGATTACGAAAAAGATTTAATCAAGATACAGAAAAAATACGTTGGCATCACGCCAAAATACCCAAAACTGTATTCATTAAAAGATGTTAAATTTGATTAAACCATTTTAAATTTCCACTATGCAAAAGCGAAACCAAGTATTATCGTATTTAGTCTCCTTATCTGTAATAACTTATATTGACCGTACTTGTATTTCACTCGTGGCATCCGACATGAAAGCCGATTTAGGCATCGAAAATGATGCTTGGGGTTGGATTTTAAGTGCATTCGCACTTTCCTACGCTATCTTCGAACTCCCAACTGGTGCATTAGGCGACAGAATTGGACCTCGAAAAGTTTTGACAAGAGTCGTTATTTGGTGGTCGGGATTTACCGCTTTGACGGGTACAGCTACCAGTTGGCTTTATTTATTAATCGTTCGTTTTTTATTTGGTGCGGGAGAAGCAGGTGCGTATCCAAATGCCTCAATTGTGGTTTCTCGGTGGTTTCCAAAATACGAAATTGGTAAGGCCCAATCGTTTATTTGGGCCGCTGGTCGCCTTGGAGGTTCAATTGCTCCGTGGGTAATTATTCCAATATCCGCAAGTTTTGGCTGGCGATTTTCATTTTTTGCCATGGCAGGTTTTGGAATTATTTGGTCAATCATTTGGTATCAATGGTTTCGTGACTTTCCGCATGAATCAAAAGGAATTAAAAAAGAAGAATTAATTTTAATTGAAGAGAATCGTCGTTTTAAAAGCAGTAATCACCACATTCCTTGGAAGAAACTTTTGCAAAATCGTAATATGTGGGCGTTGATGATGATGTTCCATTTTTTCATGTACGGCGCTTATTTTTTTACGGGTTGGCTACCAACGTATTTAAAAGAAGGAAGACATTTTGATAAATCTCAAATGCAATTATTTGCTACACTACCCTTTGTTTTAGGAGCGATTGGCTGTTTTACGGGTGGTTTTTTAAGTGATTGGTTGTCAAAACGTTATGGCTTAAAAATTGGCAGAAGAAGCGTAGGAATTGTTGGAATGGGCGTTTCGAGCGTGATAATAACCTTGGCCGCCTCCACAAAAGATAACCAAACAGCCGCCTATTTATTGGCGATTGGCATGGGATTCAAAGACTTGACTTTACCGATTGCTTTTGCCGTTTGCATTGATATTGGCAAAAGCAAATCAGGCTTAGTTTCGGGAGCCATGAATATGGTAGGACAAATGGGAGCGGTATTTTTAGGCGTATTATTTGGGTATATCGTGCAAGCGACTCATAATTTCAACTATCCTTTATACATGATTGCCTTTTTACTTTTCTGTGGATGTTTGTTGTGGTTTGTCATTGACCCTGAGAAAGAAATTGATTTTTAAGTAAAAAGGATGTCATCTGTAATAAAGATGACATCCTTTTTACTTTTTTATGCCAATTTTTGCAACGCAAACCTAATCATGCTATCTACTTGTTTATCAGGTTGTTGCGAAAACACGTTTGTCATTCTACTCGCCACAATGGCACTAATTGAAAGTACCTCATGACCCAATATTTTTCCCATCAAATAATAACCAGCCGTCTCCATTTCTAAGTTTGTTAATCTGATACCATCTTGAGAATAGGCATTCATTTTCTGCAAAAGGTTTTCAATTTTAGGATTATATCTCAGGGTTCTGCCTTGAGGCGCATAAAACCCTGGACAAGTAACCGTGGCGCCATAAAACCAATGATCGGGCGCATTTTCCGTAAATAATTGAAATAATTTAGCACTTGATGAATTACAATACGGCATAAATTCTAAGCCAATTGCTTCTTTGATTTGTGTAGTCATTTCATTGGGCTGTGTTTCATAAAAAAAGCCTAAAGCATCAAACCCAATTCCCCATTCCGAAATCAAAAAGCTATCAATCGGAACACTCAATTGCAAACTCCCAGAAGTACCTAAACGAATGATATTCAAAGACTTATGCACGGGTTTTACTTCCAAAGTGTTAAAATCAATATTTGCCAACGCATCCAATTCATTCATTAAAATCTCCACATTATCTGTCCCAATCCCACTCGAAATGACCGACAATCTTTTTCCGTTGAGATAGCCAGTATGCGTGACAAATTCTCTTTTACTCACTTTCAACTCAATTGAATCAAAATATTGAGACACAAATTTCACACGGTCAGGGTCTCCAACGGTGATGATGGTATCTGCAATTTGTTCTGGAAGGAGATTTAAGTGATAAATCGTGCCGTCGGAATTTATAATGAGATCGGTTGGGAAAATTTTCATCGTTTATTTTATCTTTTTATTTTCTAAAATGATGGTACAAGGCGGATTTAATCCAGATAATTATAATGTGCTAAAATGAAAAATAGTAACGTTTATGAAAATGAAACCATCTTGGTACGTTGACGACTTTTAAAACCAAACGCAGGAGAATAATTATCCGAAAGTTTAGAATAATATCCTTCGGCATTATATGGTCGCTTGCGGGGATGATTTTTACAGGCATCTGAACAAGCACCATCCATCGCTTTCAAACAGCTCGGACAAATGGCTAAATGAGCGTTACACTCAGGATTGGCACAATTGACCATAAAATCAGACGTAGTTTTACAAATATGACAGGTGGAAATAACGGCAGGATTAATTTCATTCACCTCCGTAGTAACTCGGTTATCAAACACATAACATTTCCCTTCAAAATCTTCACCGCCTTGTTCCAAACCATATTTTATGATTCCTCCGTGCAATTGATATACGTTTTCAAAACCTCTTTCTAACAAGTAAGCCGAAGCTTTTTCGCATTTGATTCCACCCGTACAATAGGTAATAATTTTTTTATCTTTCAAATGTTCAATTTCTTGAATATGGTCGGGTAATTCCCGTAGATTTTCCATATCAAAAGTGATTGCGCCTTTAAACTTCCCCACGTTGTGTTCGTAATTAGAACGCATATCCACCAAAACTACATCTGGGTCATTCTGATACATTTCTTTGAAATCGGCGGGTTCTAAATGCTTTCCTGTTCGGACAAGCGGATTTACCCCCAAGTCAGAATTCACAATTTCTTCCTTCACTCGCACGTGAAGTTTCACAAAGGTGTGTGATTCATGAGATTCTACCTTGAAATCGAAATTTGTACCCGTAAAAAGTGGGTCTTTTTCGAGCCAAGTCATGTACTTCTGACAGTCCTCGATTAGTCCTGAGACGGTTCCGTTTAATCCTTCTTTGGCAATAATTATTCTGCCCAAAAGATTATTTTCGATACAAAACAAATGATGTTTTTCACGATACGCCTCCGCATTGGGGATTGGCGTATAATTGTAATAGAGAATTACGCTGTATGGCTTCATCTTCAACATGAGTAACAGAGTTTTGGGTTTAAAACTTACGGTTAGTTTTTTGTAATCAGTTAATTTCTTAACGAATAAAACTTAACAAACACAAAGTTACGAAACTTTAAAAAATTGCCAATCAACTATTTAGGAATAACAATTTACCTGTAACTTATCACCTGCAAGTGTTTGATAATCAGTGATTTCAAAATTAAATCAAATTCAGACTAATTTCTTCCACATTTTTTACGGAAATTTGCACTCAATACATCAACAATCCACTATTCAACCATTAGAAAAAAATGCACATAGCCATTACTGGAAATATCGGAGCGGGTAAAACGACATTAGCCACAAAATTAGCCGAACATTTTGGTTGGGAAGTGTTATACGAAGCTGTAGAAGGCAATCCCTACCTTCCACCCTTTTACGAAGATATGCCACGTTGGGCGTTTCATTTGCAAATGTATTTCTTGAAAAGTCGCTACGAACAAGTATTACAAATTCAAAAATCCAACCGTCGAATCATTCAAGACCGTACGATTTATGAAGATGCACATATTTTTGCGATGAATTTATTCAAATCGGGTATTATGTCAACCCATGATTATGCTACTTATAGGGGTATTTTTGACTTGATGATGCGTTCAGTAAAAGCACCCGATTTAACCATCTATTTAAAGGCAGATTTACCAAAATTATTATCCCAAATAAAAAAGCGTGGGCGTGATTTTGAGGTCAATATGTCGGAAAAATATTTAGGCGATTTAAACGAACATTACGAAGAATTTACGAGTAATTATAAAGAGGGAAAACTGTTAATTTTGGATGTAAATAATCTTGATTTTGTAAATAATCCAGCCGATTTTGCCAAAATTATTGCCAAAGTTGATAACGCTTTGTTATACGATAAACCTCTACAATTATCGTTTGAAAATTGAGAATTTTAGTCAATTTTAGTCATAAATAATAGAACTTAGCAAGGTGAAAAATTGTTGTAATTATACAAAAAAGTCCCTCCAAAATTAATTGGAAGGACTTTCGTGACGATGAGGAGATTCGAACTCCTACAGGATTGCTCCCACTACCACCTCAAAGTAGCATGTCTACCAGTTTCACCACATCGCCATTTTTGATGTTGTAAAATTAGGCAAAAAATAATTATTTGCAAAGAGATTAAAGGTTGATATTCATGATTCGATGTTAGATTTTCGTTAAAAGGGTCGTTATCAAAGACTTAAATTTTAGTTTTAGTTTTAAAAAATACATTTACATTAAAATAAAAAGAACAATGGCTTTAGAATTTGAAGGAAATTTAGTTAAAGTATTGTCCGAAGTGACAGGACAAGGGAAAAATGGTGCTTGGGTAAAGCAAGATTTTGTATTGGAAACCGAGGATCAATATCCTAAAAAAGCCTGTTTTACGGCTTGGGGCGATAAAGCCGCAGATTTGAAGACATTTTCAGTAGGCGAGAAATTAAGAGTAACCTTTAGTGTAGAATCACGTGAGTATAACGAACGTTGGTACACAGATTTAAGAGCATTTAGAATTGACCAAGTGAGCGGTGGTGCATCCTCTGCAACATCCTCTGCACCTTCACAAAACCAAGGGTCATCAGCTCCAAGACAAGCACCTCCAGTGGCAGATTTGCCATCATTTAGTGCGGACGACCAAGACTTACCATTCTAAGAATTTTGTGAAGTAAACGGGCGTATTTTGTATAGAAAATTTAATATAAAATACCTCTCAGTACAAGAAATCTCATTGAAATTGATTCAATGAGATTTCTTGTATTTCAAATATTCTACACAGTAACCGAACAAAGCCATTCTGGGCGAGAGGTTACAACTTTAGCCCGCAACTCATTCAGAATCGAGTACAAGCCAAAATAGGTACGGTTAATATAAAGTCCATGTTGCGAACCTCTGGCTACTTTTGATGTTTTCAATTCCTCCAAATTCTGCAATTTCTCAGCGTATTTATAAACACTTTCAAAATAGTCATCATCGGAAAAATCAAACTCGTCTGAAGCAAATGGTTTACCCAACAAATAAATCATTTCTCTGAATAAATCCGTAAAGAAAATGGCTTCTTTGTCGTTATCGTATTGCGTAATAAACTCTAATTTTTTGAAAATATCAACCGTTTTTTCATTATCCAACAAAGTATCAAAATTGAGCAAAGCGAAATAGTTATCGTAGAAAAAATCTGGAATGACTTTTATACAACCAAAATCAATTACGCCTAAAGTACCATCTTGTCGCATCAAAAAATTACCAGGATGCGGATCTGCGTGTACTTGTTTAAGGGTATGAATTTGAAAATCATAAAAATCCCATAAAAGTTGTCCAATGCTATTTCTGACTTCTTGAGAAGGATTTGTGGCTAAAAATTCGTTCAAATGCTGTCCTTCCAACCAATCCATTGTCAGGATTTTATCACAAGAATATTCAGGATAATATTTTGGGAAAAATAGCCCTTTGATGTGCGAACAAGCTTCCGAAATTTCAACGGAACGCTTTAATTCAAGCACGTAATCGGTTTCTTCCATAAGTTTTTCACGCACCTCGCCCATGTATCTATCCACATCTTTTTCATTCAACCCAAACATGGCAATGGCAATTGGACGAATCATGTTCAAATCACTGCCAATACTCTCAGAAACGCCTGGATATTGCACCTTAACCGCAAATTCTTTCCCATCTTTTGTGGCTTTATGAACCTGTCCGATTGAAGCGGCATTTGCGGCATTCATCCCAAAAGTATCGAACATTTCTTGGGGTGCTTTGCCAAAATATTTTTTAAATGTTTTTACTACTAAAGGGCCAGAGAGTGGGGGCGCAGAATACTGAGACATCGCAAATTTCTCACGATATGCCCGTGGAAGCATTCCTTTATCCATACTCAACATCTGAGTAACTTTGAGGGCTGAACCCTTCATTTCACTTAGGGATGAATAAATATCAGCGGCGTTGTCTTGATGTAATTCTTCCTTAGTGGTTTCAGAATCAATTATTTTTTTGACATTATATTTCAAATAATTTCCTCCAATTTTCACGCCAGTCTTGACAAACTGCATTGACCGAGCAACTTTTGATGTTGGAATTGAATTTTGTTCTTTCATTTTTGATGTATTACGAATTTCCAAATTCGTTCTTTTTGAATTATTCAAAATAATAATGAATGTCTCTGAATGGATAATTAATAAATACTGATACCTAAATCCAAATTTCAGAAAATTTTTATCTATTTTGATACATAAATTTTGCAAAATCTAAAACAGTATCAAGGGCAGACGAACCAATTAAATCAAAAGAAGTATTCACCGACTTTTCAATCATGGCATCAGTTTGTTCAAAACCTTTTGATTTGTCTTTAACAAAAAAGTCTAAAACCATTAAAAATTGTACCCAAAAAGCATCTGGATAACGTTCGTCAAAAAATTTTCGGGGTTGTACTTCTCTACTTTCCTTGCCTTCCATCACTAAATCTCGGGCATATTCTTTGAAAGAGGTCTTTAAATCGGTCATAAAAACGGGTGTTTTCATGCGTCTTTTATCAATCAATTGCCAAGTTTTTGCGGCATAACTTCTATTATTTTTAAGCGTTTCGACCCAAGTGTAGTAAAAAGCCAAGAGTTTTTCTCTTACGCTATAAGTTGCATAAACCGAATCAGCTTCAATTTTGGCGATTGTTTCTTTGAAAAAACCTAACCATATATCACTTTCTAAAAGCTCAAAAGAATTAAAATAATCGTAAAATTCGATTTCTTTCATTTTTAGCTTCTTCGTAAATGAGAAAATAGAGGTTGGAGCGGTTCCATTTTCAAGGAAGTACTCAATATAAGCTTGTTTTATTTTTTCGACTTTTTCCATGATTTCTCAATAAGCGTTGGTTACGTATTGATAACACGCATCATAAAAACAATGTTTCCTTATTACAGAATAAAAAGCATCATTAACAAAAAATACTACTCTTCTTTATCAGAAAAGTAGTATTAAAAGATTTAATAAAATTATTCAATTATTTTTCAATAACAACTCGTTGTGAAACAGTTTCAAGCCCAGCAACTACCAGTATGATGTATAATCCTGCTCTTAATTTATCGGTTTTAATGGCAAAAATACTGCTTCTTTGCGTGACATATACCTCTTCATAAATAGGAACTCCTCGCAAATCGAAAACACTAATATTGACCGTCTTTTCTCCTTTGAATAATACCCTCAAGTTTGAAAAAGCCTTGGCTGGATTTGGTTCAACCGTAACGGTAAGGTTTTCTTTTTCGACTAATGGTTCTAAAGTCAATAACAAATTTCGACGTTTTGTACTCATTAGTAAGGCAGCTCTGGTACGGCTTTTCTGATCATTGGTAAAAATATTCATGCAACGGTCGGGCGAATAATCCATGTAATCTTCAATCAAATTCGTTCTCAGAACTCCACTACAAGTAGAAGTTAGTTTATTGCAAGTTACTCCTTCATTAAGGTGTTCAATCTGCGGGGTATCGTCACAATAATCATCGCTACAAGGGATATTTTGCTCCGTTGGATGAAGTAATCCGAGCCAATGACCAATTTCATGCGTTGCGGTTCTTCCTAAGTTGTAGTTTGCTTTCAATGTACTACAACAAGTTCCAAAACTTTGGAAATCAATAATTACGCCATCAAAAATACTTTGACCAGTAATATCCGAAGGCGTAGAATCAAGTCCAATTAAATTGCTATCATAAGGAAATTCGGAATAACCAATCGTCCCATTTTTACCTCTAACTACCCAAATATTCAGGTATTTTTCAAAATTCCAGTGAATTAAATTGGCAAGAATTTGATTATCGTATTGCAAATCAAAACTTTGTTGCATCACATAAGTCCTTGTAATTCCAGTAGTTGCACTTCCATTTGGGTCTTTATTGGCTAATTCAAATTCAATTTCCATATCCGCTCCAATTGGGTTAGTATTGTAACCATTGGTACCAACTTTCCTGCGGTAATCTTCATTTAAGACGGTAATTTGCGACTTAATTTGCTCATCCGAAATATTGGAGTTATTGTCACCACCAATAAAATTTGAAGCATTATTATGCACAACATGAACAACTACAGGAATTCTATAAATTTTTGCGGTAACCCTTAAATTTTGACCTTTACTACTTTTTTGAAACTCTCTCAGTTGATATTCAAATTCGGCTTGTTGTTTTATCCAATTTGGATTATTCAATTGCTTTATTTTATTTCCAATAGAAAACCCGCAGCGTTCTTGTGCAAAACTGAAAGTTGAAAAAAGCACTAATAAAATTCCTAAATAATTTTTCATAAAATTGTAAGACGAATCTCCAGATTCGTGTAAGTTTCTTAGAAAACGAATTTGGAGATTCGCTTAACAACTATTTTTCTACTTCTGATTTTTCATAAGCCAAAATAATATCACGAACTAAACGGTGTCTAACTACGTCGGAGGCATCTAATTCTACAAATTCGATGCCTTTAATTCCGCCTAAAATTCTTCTCGCTTCTGCCAAACCTGACTTTACTTTTGTTGGTAAATCAATTTGCGTTTTATCTCCTGTAATGATTACTTTCGACTGGATTCCCATACGGGTCAAAAACATCTTCATTTGCATGGGTGTAGTGTTTTGTGCTTCATCCAACAAAATAAAAGCATTATTTAAAGTCCGTCCACGCATGTAAGCCAAAGGTGCAATCTCTATAACTCGATTCTCGATAAAATATTTCAATTTTTCGGGTTGAATCATATCATCCAAAGCATCATAAATAGGACGAAGATACGGATCAATTTTTTCTTTTAAATCACCCGGCAAGAAACCTAAGTTCTCGCCCGCTTCAACGGCTGGTCGAGTAATGATAATTTTCTTAACTTCTTTATTTTTCAAGGCTTTAACGGCAATCGCAACGGCTGTATAAGTTTTCCCCGTACCCGCTGGACCAACCGCAAAAACGATGTCATTTTTCGCCGCCGCTTCCACCATTTTTTGCTGATTGGGTGTTTTCACTTTGATTATAACACCTTTGGTTCCGTACAACAAAACGCCCTCTTCATCCTTCAAATATAGCTTTGGGTCAGCATCGGGGCTTTTATCTTGAGCAATGTAGGATTGAATTTGCTCTTTCGTAATTTTTCCCTGTTTCTGATAATGTAAAACAAGCGAGTCAAGTATTTCATTGATTTTAATAATTTCGGGCAACGACCCCCGAATCGTTATTTCATTACCACGAGAAATAATTTTACTCTGTGGGAATGCCGCAGCAACTTGTTTAATGTTGCTGTTTTCAACGCCAAGAAAGCCAACTAACTCAACGTCTTCTAAGGTGATTACTTTTTCAGTCAAATTATTATTTATTTATGTTAAAACAACTTTATAAATCTACTAAAAAAAGCATAGCATTGTTTTAGAAATACAATAAAAAAAAACAATGCCATACTTTTGTGTTGATATTCAGTTGATTATATTATTTGATAAATTATTCCAATGGGAAATTTGAAATTTATTTTGTAAAATTGTGTAAAAAACGGCTTAGGATTTTAAAATAACATAATGGAACAAAATAACCAAAATAATGGTAATTTCAAGAAAAATGGCACTTATGCTGGTGGACGAATCAACGGACAAAATCGTTGGCTTGATACAGGTTTAGGTAAAATTCCGCCACAAGCTACTGATTTGGAAGAAGCTGTTTTGGGAGCTTTGATGTTGGAACGTGATGCGCTTACAGATGTTATTGATATTCTAAAAGTTGAATCATTTTATAAAGAAGCGCACCAAAGAATTTACGGAGCAATTACTCAATTATTTGCAAATTCGGAACCAATAGATTTATTAACCGTTAAGAATCAATTAGTTACCACAGGAGAATTGGAAATGGCTGGTGGTATTCAATACCTTGCCGAACTTACCCAAAGAGTAAATTCGGCCGCAAATATTGAATTTCACGCCCGTATTGTGGTAGAACATTCTTTGAAAAGACAGCTAATAACCGTTTCTTCAGAAATACAAAAAATGGCTTACGAAGACACGACCGATGTCTTCATGTTGTTAGATAAAATTGAGCAAGAACTTTTCAGGATTTCGGAAGCAAATATTCGTAAAAATTATGCCGATATGGGGCAAATTATGCGAATGGCGTTGTTGGAATTAGAAATGAAAAAAGACCAAAAAGAAGGTCTGACGGGAGTTCCTACGGGTTTTACAGCTTTGGATAGAGTTACTTCTGGTTTTCAAAAAACGGAATTAATTATTATTGCGGCGAGGCCGGGAATGGGAAAAACCGCCTTGATTCTCTCAGCGTGCAGAAATGCCGCCGTTGACCACGGACAAGCAGTTGCTTTTTTCTCCTTAGAGATGTCCTCAATTCAGTTGGTGAATCGTTTGATTTCTGCCGAAGCTGAATTGGAATCTGATAAACTTCGTAAAGGAAATCTTCTTCCGCATGAATGGGCTCAATTACACGCAAAAATTGGTAAATTGACCAACGCACCAATTTTTATTGATGATACCCCTGCCCTATCCATTTTAGAATTAAGAGCAAAATCTCGTCGATTGAAAGCCCAACATGATGTTCAGATGATTGTGATTGACTATTTACAATTAATGTCTGGAGATTCGGGTGGAAAAGGAATAGGTAATCGTGAGCAAGAAATTGCCAATATATCGAGGTCTTTAAAACAACTCGCCAAGGAATTAAACGTACCCGTAATTGCGCTTTCACAGTTAAGTAGAGCGGTTGAAACTCGTGGCGGCGATAAGAAGCCTCAACTTTCTGATTTACGTGAATCAGGCTCAATTGAGCAAGATGCAGATATGGTAATGTTTATTTATCGACCTGATTATTACGGAATCACCCAAGATGAAGCAGGAAATTCGGTAGCAGGGATTGGGGAATTGATTATCGCTAAAAACCGTGCAGGATCTTTGGATACGGTTCAATTAAGATTTATTGGTAAATACACAAAATATTGCGATTTGGATGCGGGAGATTATGGTGGTTATGGAGGAGATTCATTGCAATCATTCACCCAAATTGAAAGTCCAATGACAGATTTTGAAAATGGCGGAGCAAAGACAATGGGAAGTAAAATCAACAATTTACCACCTTCTCCACAGCAGAATCAAAATCCTTTTGGTAATACTCAACCAAATCAAGATGTACCGTTTTAATGGCGATGTTTGCTGTTCGTTATTCGACTTTAGTTGATTGTTAGCCAAATCAATACAAGAAAAAAGGGTCAAATCCAAAGTGGACTTGACCCTTTTTTGTTTCCCGAACATCAAATAACAAAAATTGAAAATCAACGAGGGCTCAATCTAAAACTAACCGTTCCGGTTGAAATATCTGGTTTATCACCATCTGAAGTTGGTTTGAATTTTGTCCGCTGAACGGCTCTTTTGTATTGTTGAGCAATAGCTGGGCTGACAGTACTTTCAATCTGAGTTATCAGTACGACATCTCCGTTTGAATCAACTTTAATTTTAAATCTAATTATTCCCGTTTCATTTGAATCATCATAAACTATTGGTTTACTCACCCAAGTCCAGCCAGTAAGACTAAAGGAAGGTTTATTACCACCAGAACCATCTCCACCTGGTCCACCGCCTTTACCTGAACCTCCGCCAGCTCCATCCCCGGGTGATTTTTTCTCATAAGTCCCTCCTTTTACAACATTTCCATCAGGTTGTCCTTGATTGCCTTTTCCTCCTCCAGTTCCATCAGATGCACCTCCAGCATTAGGATTTGTACTATTAGTACCATTTGAATTTGTCTTTCCTTTTTTTGCAGGAAATAATCCGTCATTATTTACTTTAGGTTGTTCTACCGCTTTTGGCGCTGGTGTTGGGGGAGTTTCAATTGGTTTTGGACTTGGCTTTGGCGTAACCTTTGCGGGTGGTGTTTCCTTCACAACCACTGGGCTTTTTACTTTACTTGTGATAACAGGAGTTTCTTTAACAGGCTTTGGCTTAACCGATTTTACTTTTACAATCTCTGGAACAGCGACTTTTTTATTAACTTTTTTTACCTCAACAACCTCAGCTGGTTTTGACTCTATTTCTTTTTTTGAAGGGTTTGCATGATTTTTTGTAAATACATTCCCACTTCCTTTTTTATCAGTACCAAAGTTTACCACAAATCCACCTCCACCTGCTTCTACAACTTTTTTATTTTCCTCAGCCGTCCAAATGACAACGTACCAAAACAGAAAAAACATGAGTGAATACAACGCAAAAGTTATAAAAAAGGCAATTTGGCGATTTTTAGATTCTTCTTCTTCTATTTGATAAGCTGTCATAGTATGAGGAAATAAGGATTATTAGGACAAAACGTTAGTAAGTTTCAATCCCAAAGAAAATTCTTACCGTCGTGTTAATTTTATTTTTTATATATCCAAGTTGTTTGATTTAAGGCTTCTGCAACTTTTCTGGCTTCTTGGTCAGCAATTGATTCACTATTAAAAGCTCCTGCTGAAACTTTTATCAGCTTTTCATTTCGTGTTGGATAAATGATTGCGGCATTTTCAAATCCACTATTTTTTAGGGCTTTTAGCAATCTTTTGGCATTTTGCTTACTGCCAAAACTTCCTGTGATTATAAAAAAACGATTTTCAGATTCATTTATTGCACTTTTTAATGGCTCAATTGGTGCAGATTTCGTTTCAACGACTGGTTTGATTTCAAATCCCGCAACAACTTTGGCAGTCGCTACTAATACCTCTTCTTTCACAAGTGGCTTCAGTACGGGCTGAACCAATGATTGAGATTGAAATGGATTTAAAGAACTTAAATTTGATTTTTGATTATCGTACAAGTAAATCGCAGATACCAATAAAACGGAACAAAATATGCCATAAACATATGGTAATACTCTACTAAAACGGCCTTTTTTATGAGAAAAAACATCTTCGTCTTCCAAAACCTCCGCCGTTGGTTCACGGTCATCAGTAGAAAATACTTGCTGAATTGTATGATTTGAAACACCATTTGGTTTTGAAACTACTTGAAGTTCATTTTGAAGTGGTACTGGTTTTTTCAAAAATACATTTTCCATACCAAAACTATCACTATAAAAATTATTAGTAAATTTTGGTTGGAACTGAATTTTATCTTCTTCATTTTGACTAAATATACCTAATCCTTCAATAGAATAGGTATGATCGAAACGCAAATATCTTCGAGTATCCTCAACAAATGCTTTAACTTTCACATTTGCTTGAGAAACAGAAATATTTTCCTCCTTAGCGATATAATTGGACAACAATCCATCATCATTTTTCAACAAAGCATTAAACGCCAACCACTTTTGAGGTGGAGTAATAAATCTTTTTGGTGAATTAATTTTCGCACAGTCAAAGTTGGTTACAAATCCGCCGAAATCGGGGATAACAACACAGTCTTGCTCAAAAAGCAGTTCCTTGATATGGTTTTGTACAGTTGTCATAGTTTTATATCTTTGATAAATTATCCTCACTTAGCTTTGAGAAATAAACTAACAAACTTTATTTTCTGAAATCTCAACGCTCATTACTGAATACTTAAAGCTACTTTAACACGAATTTAAAAAGAATATGACAAACCTCCAAGAAAATTCACGCCTTGTGTCGGGTAATACAAATAACGTTGGTAGTTTTTATTAAAAATATTGTTGGCTGATACAAAAACATTGAAATGGTCAGAAATTAGATACGTGAATTTAAAATT
Source organism: Arcicella sp. (assembly GCF_964672035.1). NCBI lineage: Bacteria > Pseudomonadati > Bacteroidota > Cytophagia > Cytophagales > Flectobacillaceae > Arcicella > Arcicella sp. The sequence goes on along the minus strand of NZ_CBABQS010000012.1, from coordinate 27,754 downwards.
GAGATCAACGATTGGGTCTAATTTTATTTCTTTATCCGTTTGGAAGTTTTTCCCTTTGATTCCAGATAAAAAATACAAATCGGAACTAACCAACAATTTTTGCTTGATGGTGAATGTATTATTCCAAGTCGCTGAGAAAGTTGGTCGGTGATAAGCAGTTTTTAAATTCCCTAAACCACTAAAAACATTAACATCCACTTTTAAATTTGTACGAAACATATCAGGAATTTGGTAGCTTGCTTGCACCAAAAAATTGGTTACTTTCACCGTAGTAGAATCATCGGAATATAAGGCTTCAAAACGAGTACTATCGCTTCTGGAATTATTAAATACAAAAAAATCTTTGTAGTTAGCATAACTTATCTTCGCTTCTAAATCAAGTCCATTTTGAAGAGAAGCCTTTCCTCCCGCATAAAAATCGGCGGTTTTTCTGGTATTTCTTAATTCTACAAAACGATTAAGCCATTGATTTTCCTGCAAAAATGAGGTTAAATTATTGGCATAAACATCTCCGTCATATCCCACAAAAATCTTAACTCCTTGCATTATCTGTGCGTCCAATTTAACGATGGGATATAAATAGCTACTATTGAAAGTATTTTTCTCACGGTCATTAATTACGTTCAATCCAGCAGTTATCGTAAATCTATCTGTTTTATATTGGAAGGTAGGTTTTAGTTTATAAAGATTTCTATATAAAGTCAAAGAATCTTGTCTTTGAGCCAAAACAATTGTTCCATCTAAACCTGCGGTAAGTTCGTCTGTTATCGCAAAAACGGCATTTCCAGTTCCTTTCCAAACCAATTCATTGGCTTTCAAATGGGTAAATAAATAGGATAAATTAGATTTGAATTGATAATCAATTTTTGAATCTTTACTGTTATTACTGATGGCACCAATAAAATTGAATTTATTCCAAGAATTAAAAATTTGAGATTCTGGAAAATCATAATTTTTTGGTGTAAATCCATAAAAGTCAAATCCTCTGCGTTCCCAGCTAAGTGCGCCTTCCAACTTGACTGCATCAAAAGCAGTTCGGCTATGAATTTTCACTAAATTCTGCGAGCTTCCAGAATAATTTGCTCCAACTGGACCTAATCTGAAATTATTGTGCTTGATATAAATTCCATGATAATTATCTTCTCCCAACGGAATTCCGGCGTGAGCTTCCAAAAAAGTATGACCATAATTACCCACGCCCGCCCGAATGATATTATTGTATTTAGCTGCCTTTGAATCAGTTTTATCATTACCATCTTGTGGCATTGAAACCGTTGGACTAAACTCGGGGGTTTGAACGGGTAGCTTTCGTTCCAAAAATTCGTAACGAATTGGTTTACGGGCATCATCGCCAACATTCGTCGGAATTTTCTCAAAAATTCGATTCGCTTGTGGCAATGATACTTTGGTATCTTTATAAATCTCAATATCATCGGTTTTCACTTCACCTTGAGATTTTTGGGCATTCGCTTTCAATAATGGCAAACAAGCCACTATCAAGGTATTTATGAATATTTTATAATTACGATTTTGCATAATTTAGATTTTGTAAGGACTAAAATTAGACCACAGATGAACCCGCAATGGAATTGGGATTTAACAGATTTACATGGCTAAAATTATAAGAATAAATCGGCGTAAATCTGTTAAATCCGTTTTATCCGTGGTCTAATTTTATTTTATTGATAACCTTCGACAATTTTCTACTTCTTTTCAAGCAATTTTATTTTCGTTTTTGCTTCAGCTACGATGTCTTTATCGGATAAATTGTCAATCAATGAATTCAAGGTTGCTTTTGCTTGAAAGACATTATCAAGACCCACGAAATCATCGGCTAATAATAAATACGCTCTTCCAATAATTTTATCGGCCGCATCAGAAAACTCATTTCTAAATTTGGCAATAATCATATCCGAAGATTCTTTGTATTTTTTCTGATTATACAGCATCTGAGCAATTAAATATTGAGCCTCCGCACCAAAATCATCTTTTGCCAAAGCAATCGTTTGATTAAATGCCTCAGTTGCCTTTGGATAATCATTTTTTGCCATGTAAATTTTACCCAAGTAAAGATTTGCCTTACTTTTTGCGCCTAACACAACATCGCCTGAATTAGAAACTTCTCTGGCAAAATATAAAGTTGAATCAGATTTAGTAGTTTGATAATACGATTCCATCAAGGCAATCAAGGCCGTTTGTTGGTCTTTTTTATCCGTTGCACTCACCAATAAATTTCTATAGTTTGTGATAGCTCCTTTAAAATTTCCAGCGGCATATTCAATTTCAGCTGCTCTGAAAATGGCTTTATTTAAGGCTTTATATTTTCTATCTCTAATTACAATATAATACCAACTGAGGGCTTCTTGCTTGTTTCCTGATTTGAAATAGGCTTCTGCAATCAAATATTTAGCTTCGTAAGATTCAATACTGGTTGGGTTTTTACGCACATAATCCGTGAGCGCAACCGTTGCTTTATCATATTTTTCACTGTAAAACAATCCTTTTGCCGATTCATATTCTAAGCCGACCACTGAATTATCCAAGGGATTCGCTCGTTGATAATCATTCAGGATTTGCGTAAATTCTTCTGGACGGCTTACGTCATTTAATTCTTCTTGAATACCCGCCAACGCATCTTTACTTTGTGGTGCAGTAGAATGATTTTTCAAAATATTTTTAAAATCAGCAATTGCCCCTTCATGATTGGTTGTGTTTTGGAAGGCTCCCGCTCTTTTCAATAAAGCTGCGGGCACCAAGACGCTCTGAGGTTTATCGTTCAACAATTTAGTAAATCCCGTAATGGCAGGAATATATCTACCTGCCGTAAAATCCAGATTAGCCTCCTGATAGATGGCATTATCTACATAAAGCGATTGAGGAAAATCACTTTGAACCTTCTGAAAAGCTAACCTTGCTCCTGCTTCATCGCCTTTCAGCACCATTACTAAGCCTTTTTGATAATTGGCATAATCTCGGTCGGCTCCTTTACCAGTGATAGCTTGGTCGTAATATTTTAGGGCGGCATCATAACTTTTAGCCGCAAAATAGGTATCTCCCAATCGAATAACGGCATCTTGGTACGACTGTGAATCGCCCGACGCTTTCATTCTGTCGGCATATTCACGAAATAATTTATTCGCTTTATCGTACTCTTTGGTATTATAGTAAGAATACGCTAAAGAATATCGGCTTTTACTTTGTAACTCATATAAATTGGGCGTTGTATTATCGACCGAAGCGATAATTGACTTATACATCGGAATGGCTTCATTGTATTTTTTATCGGCAGAAAGAGCTTCCGCTTTCCAAAAATTAGCTGAATATTTGGCTTCAGCATTTACGGGAGTCGTTAACGATTTATCAAAATAAGGAATCGCATCAAGGTATCTTTCATCGTTATACATCTTCACGGCTTGATTATAGGCAATTCTTTGGTATGCAGTATTCGTTCGGGTCGAACGCCGAGGTAATCCTTCAATATATGCCAATGCCGCTTGATAATTATTGGAAGCTAAATAGGCCTCACTCACTAATTCATTGGCTTCATCCTCGTATTTTGTATTTGGATATCTTTTCAAAAACTCCTCCAAAGCTTTAATTGCTTCATTTCCACGATTTAAATCCAATAAAACTTTGGCGTGATTGAAGTCTGCATCTTCCGTTACCGATTTATTATAATTACTCTTGCGAGCTTGGTCAAAGGCTCCCAAAGCATAATTTGGATTGTTGGCTTTCAAATAACAAACTCCCAAAATAAAGGAAGCATATTGTCCCAAAGTATCACGAACCGCCGCAACATTTTTGAGTTGTTCAGTCGCAGGAGCAAATTGGTCGGTTTTATACAAACTGTAACCGTAACGGTAAGCAACGGCTGGCAACATTCCTTGCGATTTGTAATTTTTATAAATCGTATAATATGAAGCTGCTTTTTCGTAATTGGCTTGTTGAAAATAAACTTCGGCAGTTAATAAAGCAACATCCTCCAATTTTCGACCAGAATTTTTCTCTCGTAAAAGTGGCTCAGTATACGCCAACATTTCTGCAAATTTTCCTTGTCGATAATAACTATGAGCCAACCAACCAGGAATTTCAGAACGGTATTCGGCTGATTGCTCCGCTTTTTTGAAATCAGGAATTGCTTCTTTGTATTTTCCCACACGGAAGTTTATGATACCAGCATAATAGGAGGATGAAATCGCATTTTCGCTCGTGCCATCTTTCAATTCATCGAAAATGACTAAAGCTTCGGAATAATCTTGTAGGGAAAAATGAGAAATAGCGAGACGATATTGGGCATCCTCATCCGATTTTGGGCTCTTTTTGAGGTAATCAATCGCTCGTGCATAATCGCCTTGTTCAAAGAAATAATTCCCTATTTCTTTATATAAATTGCCCGCAACAGGATGTTCTGGGTAATTTCTAACAAAACGGTTAGCCAATAATTCGGTTTCTGAATACCCTAAATATAAACTACACATCACCACATAATATTCAGCCCAAACTTTATTTCCGTCTTCTTTTTCAAGAAGCGTTTTATCATAATCAAGAAATAAGTTAAATTCTGCACGAGCAGCTTCATAATTTCTCGACTCATAATGTTCTTGACCATTCCTAAAATGAATAGAAGCGTCCGTATAATTGAGTGTACTTTGAGCCAAAAGCGTAGTTTGGGGAACAAAGGTCAGGAGAATAAAGCATAAGGAAACTAACGACGAGATTTTGTTCATTAGGAAATTGATTTTAAGGGTCTTTTTCAACCACATAGAAAAGAGATGTAACATAGTTAACCAAGAAAGGAAAAACTAAAATTCATTTCTGATACTGTTACAAATCAAGTTTAGGGTTGGTAAAAAAGAAAAATGTTAAACAAGTAAGGAATATTAGTCTTTTGCAGTTGGCTATTTGCCAACACCTTTTAGTAATTAATCAAAATTCAATTTGTATTTTTGCCAACGGCTAATTATAAATTGCCAAAAACTATAACAAAAACGTTCATTACAAACATTAAATTATGAAAAAAATATCATTTTTCGCTATCTATCTGATTTTTAGCCACTTCTCGTGGGGTCAATCCTCCGCAAATCACCCTAAGATTGAGTATTTTCTTTCAATGGAACAACCCCAAACGCATTATTTTGATGTTGTAATGAAATTATCCAATTTTGATGCCAAAACGAAGCAACAAGGGTTCATAGACCTCAAAATGGCCGTTTGGACTCCAGGTTCATACCTAATTCGAGAATATGCCAAAAACGTGGAAAGCGTTTCTATAACCAGTGGAAACTCTACCTTGAAGTCCGACAAAATTAATAAAAATACTTGGCGTGTCCGACTTTTATCAGCTTCAAATGAGGCAACGGTAAAATATAAAGTGTATGCCAATGAGCTTTCCGTAAGAACTTCATTCATTGACGATTCGCACGGATATCTAAATCCTGCCAGTGTTATGATGTACGTAAATGAATGGAAACAAGTTCCTTCTACCGTAAACGTTAAACCATATAAAAACTGGAACACGGTGTCAACGGGTTTAAAAGCATTAGGAAATAACACTTTTGAAGCGGAGAATTTAGACATTTTAATTGACTCTCCCATCGAAATTGGTACGCAAAAAATTCTCTCATTCGATTTAAAAGGTATTCCGCACAAAATTGCTATGTATGGTGACGTTAAAATGGACGAAGCCAAAGTTACTGCTGATTTTAAGAAAGTTTGTGAAACTGCCATGTCCGTCGTGGGCGAACATCCATGCAAAGATTATACTTTTTTGATTCATAATCTTGCCCAAGGAGGTGGTGGATTAGAACATTTGAATTCTACCACTTGCCAAACTTCTAGGTCTTCTTACGTTGACGAAAAAAGATATCAAGGGTTTATGAGTTTGATTGCGCACGAATATTTTCACCTTTGGAATGTAAAAAGAATTCGTCCAAAAGCACTTGGGCCATTTGATTACGAAAATGAAAATTACACGCATTTGCTTTGGTTTTCGGAAGGTTGTACAAGTTTTTACCAGAATTATATTCTTCGTAGAGCGAATATGATGACACCCGAAGAATATTTAACGGCTTACGGAAATGAAATAAATACAATTGAAAATCAGCCAGGAAATAAGGTTCAGTCTGCCACCGAATCCAGTTGGGATGCTTGGATCAAATATTATCGTCCAAACGAAAATTCACGGAATAGCACCGTTTCTTATTATGACAAAGGTGCCGTTTTGGGCGGTATTTTAAACCTTGCCATTATCAAAGAAACCAAAGGTGCAAAGAATTTAGATGATGTTATGAAAACTCTCTATCAGGAATTTTACAAAAAACAAGGTCGTGGTTTTACGGATGAAGAATTTCAAAAAACCGTAGAATCAGTGGCTGGAAAACCAATGGCAGATTTCTTCCAAAAGTATATTTTTGGCACGGAAACCATTCCGTATAATACGTTTTTCGAAACTGTTGGATTACAATTGAAAGATAAAAATGCCGAAAAGTCAGAGCCGTTTTTAGGGGCAGAGTTTAGAGGAGGAGGATTAAAAATTACCAGTTTATTGCGTGATTCACCTGCTTATAACGACGGTCTTAATGTAGGAGATGATATTTTACAAGTGGACGGTTCAAAGCCTGAAGATTTACTAAAAATTATTTCTTCAAAGAAAGTGGGCGATGTAATTGAAGTAAAAGTTAAAAGAGATGGCTTAGAGAAAAAGTACAATATTACTTTACAAAGAAACCCTGTACAAAATTTTGTATTGGAACCGTTGGGAAATCCAACAAAGAACCAATTGGAAATGTATAAAAAGTGGTTGTATTTATAATAAGTTACTGGTAAGTTGTTATTAGTTATTAGTTTTCAATAATACAAGAATTTGAAAGCCAATAACTAATAACCATTAACTGATAACTAAATCTACTTCGCTCCAAAAACTCTTTTCAAAATATCAGAAACCCTCGCCGCAGGATTATCTCTAATTTTTTGTTCTTCCTGAGCCACCAATAAAAACAAACCGTCAATTGCTTTTTGGGTTGCATATTGTTGTAAATCTGGATTTACTTTTTGCGAAAAAGGAATCCTATTGTACGTCGTGGCAATATCGCCGTACAATTTCGTTGCTCCAGTTGAATTGATTGCCTCTTGCATAACGGGTGCAAAAGCATTTGTTAAAGCCACAGACGAAGTTCTTTTCAAATATTCAGTCGCTGCGTCTTTGTCTCCCTGCAAAATTCCCAAAGCATCTTGAATAGACATTTTTGTAATGGCATCCACAAAAATTGGCACCGCTTTTTCAGCCGCTTTTTCAGCACCACGATTCAAAGAAGTAATAAATTTATCACACTCGTTCCCCAAACCAATACTGCGAAGTTTTTGCTCAACCTTTTGTGCCTCTGGTGGAAAAAGTAATTTAATAGTTTGATTTCCTAAAAAGCCGTCCACGGCGGATGCTTGTGATGAACTATTTTTGATACCTACGGTTAATGCTTCTTTCAATCCACGACCAATTTCTTCCGTTGTTAGAGGCCCAGAAGCAGTTCCGCTTAAAACATCATTCGCTTGTTTTAAAATGTTACCAAAGTTTTGTGATTGACAGCTGCTTACTGAAATCATCATGGCTACTGCCAAAAGTAATTTTCTCATTTTTTTTAGTGATTTTAAAAAGTTTTAAATTTGTCACGGAAATTTTATCAAAATGTCATTTGCCTTAAAACGTAAAAACGCTTCAAATTGTGTAATTTTGAGTAAAATTAATCAAATAGTGATGAGCAAAGAGCGTTGAGCCTCGAAATTAAAGCAAATTATATTTCAAATGTTTCAAACTAAATTCCTTAAAAGCTCATTTCTTAAAGCTCAAAGCCACAAAAAATGATAAAAGCGGAGATAATTACCATCGGAGATGAGATCCTTTATGGACAAATTACAGACACAAACACACAATGGATTAGTGCTGAATTGGATAAAATTGGCATCAAAACTATTCGTAAATCTTCAGTTGGTGATACCGAAGAAGCTATTTTAGCGATATTTGAAGAGTCATCCAAAAGAGCGGATATCGTCATTGTTACGGGTGGTTTGGGACCCACAAAAGATGACATCACTAAGAAAACTTTTTGTAAATATTTTAATGCTGAATTAATTGACCATCCTCAGGCACAAATTGATGTTACCGCCTATTTCAAAAAAAGAGGTTACATACTGTCTGGAACTAATAAAAGTCAATATGAATTACCTTCCAATGCAACCTACATAAAGAATACCATGGGAACTGCCCCAGGTATGTGGTTTGAACATAATGCTGTTATTTATGTTTCTTTGCCAGGCGTGCCTTACGAAATGAAAGGGTTGATGACGCTTTCAATCTTACCAAAATTGCAGATGCATTTTAAAACTCCCGTGATTTTTCATAAAGTAATCCGGACCATTGGTATCGGAGAATCTACTTTGGCAGAAATGATTGATGTTTGGGAAGATGCTTTGCCTACAAATGTTAAATTGGCGTATTTGCCTTCAATGGGAAGTGTAAAACTTCGACTCACAGGTTTTGGGGAAGACCTAAAAATCATCGAAAATGAGGTGGAAGCTCAGTTTCAGCGAATTTTTCCTACTATTCAAGAATTTGTTTACGGCTACGGAGATGATGAATTAGAAAATGCAGTAGGAAGATTATTAATTCAAAATCAACAAACAGTAGCCGTTGCAGAAAGTTGTACGGGTGGATATTTAGGGCATCAATTCACGAAGGTTTCGGGCAGTTCCGCTTACTTTATGGGTGGAATTTTGGCATACGATAATGCGGTGAAAATAAATCAATTGGGCGTCAAAGAAGAAACGTTAACTTCTTTCGGAGCAGTTTCAGAACAAACAGCCATTGAGATGTGTGAAAATATTCGTAAAATTATGGGAACAACTTATGGATTGGCGACGACAGGCATTGCAGGCCCAAACGGAGGCTCTCCAGAAAAACCCGTTGGAACGATCTGGATTGCCATTGCATCCGAAAACAAAACCATGACAAAAAAATTAACTTTGGGCGGTTTTCGAGAACAAAATATTCATTTAACAGCCATCAACATACTGAATTTATTAAGAAAAATATGTCTCTAATAGAAATTATTATGCCCAAAATGGGCGAGAGTATTATGGAAGCCACGGTTTTGAAGTGGTTGAAAAAAGTGGGCGACAAAGTAGAAACCGATGAATATTTATTGGAAGTAGCCACGGATAAAATTGACACTGAAGTCCCTTCATCTCACGCTGGAATTCTCACCGAAATACTCGTTCCCGAAGGAGAAGTTGCGGAAATTGGAAAACCAATTTGTGTTATTCAAACGGATGGTGAGGAACAAAACAGTTCACCCAAATTAGAAGAAAATTCTACCAAATTATCGACAGAAATTCTTGAAATTCAGTCCTTAACAGGCATTAATCTTGAACCAATTTCTCCCTTAATTACCTCAAATACAGTAGGTTCAAGATTCTATTCACCTTTAGTTTTGAGTATTTGTAAAGAAGAAAAAATTTCGTCTTCAGAATTAGAATCAATTGCAGGAACTGGTGCAGAAGGGCGTATAACGAAACTTGACATTTTTGCCTTTTTAGAAAGTAGAAGCAAAGTAATTTCAACAATCTCAAAACCAGGAGTCAAAGCTAAACCAATAATAATCTCAGGAAATGATGAGATTATTCAAATGGATAGAATGCGAAGAATGATTGCCGATAGAATGGTTGAATCGGTTCGTATTGCACCTCATGTTACTTCTTTCGTGGAAACTGATATGACAAACGTAGCGATTTGGCGAAATAACAATAAGGATTCTTTCAAAAAACAGTACGGAGAAAATATTACTTATACGCCAATTTTGGTAGAAGCCATTGCTAAAGCCATTAGAGATTTCCCTCAAATAAATGCTTCGGTGGATGGCGACAAAATTATTGTAAAAGCCAAAATCAATATTGGTATGGCGGTGGCTTTGCCGAGCGGAAATTTGATTGTTCCCGTAATTCATAATGCAGACCAATACGATTTGATTGGCTTGACCAAGAAAATCAATGATTTGACAAAACGGGCCAGAGAGAATAAACTCAGACCAGAAGATTTGGAAGGCGGTACGTATTCATTTTCAAATATTGGCACTTTTGGTAATATCATGGGTACGCCAATCATCATGCAACCACAAGTCGCCATCATGGCTTTTGGAGCAATCCAGAAAAAGCCTGCCGTTATTGAAACGCCCCAAGGTGATTTATTGGGCATTAGACAAAAAATGTTTATTTCTCATTCTTATGATCACCGTGTGGTTGATGGTTCTTTGGGTGGGCAATTTGTGAAACGGGTTTCCGATTATTTGGAAGGATTTGAGATAGACAGAGAATTATAAAAGGTTTATCATGACAAAAGCCCCAGAGAAATTTTATTTGGGGCTTTTGTCAAAAAACTTAATCGAAAATCTAAAACTCAGCATTAGCTGGTTTGCTCAAATTTGGTTTAATAATTCTCATCCAAGTAAGCATTTTGATAATTGGATAAGTTGGGTCAATTTCGTACCATTTTGAAGCAAAATTCATGCTATTTGGTAATTTGTGATGATTATTCTGAAATAATTCACCCATCATTAAAAAATCAAAAATCAATGAATTTTTCGATTTATCGTTGTTATCATGGTTTTGATAACCATATTTATGTCCCGACCAATTGACGATGGCACCGTGAAGAGGCCCCATTAAAAAATGAATTGGCAATAAGAAAAAGAATGCCCAATGCATATCGAAATATACAAACGCCACAATGTACATCGCTACGTAAGCAATTCCCCAACCTAAACGAGAAATCCAATGATGCCCCATTTTTTCGATGGTCTTTGAAAAGGGAAAGTTATGGTCAAATCGTTCTTCGACTTTAGTTTTATTATTCAAAAGTGCATTGTAAATATTTTTTGTCTTCCACATCATCAAAAACACATTGTCAGAAAAATGAGGCGAGTGTGGGTCTTTTTCAGTATCACTAAAAGCGTGGTGCATGCGGTGCAAAATTGCATACGCTCGGGGACTCAAGTAAGACGAACCTTGCGAGACATAAGTAAGAAAATAAAAGAACTTTTCCCAAAACTTATTCATCGTAAACATTTTGTGAGCCGAATAACGATGTAAAAAAAATGTTTGACTGAATAAAGATAAATACCAGTGGAAAATGAAGGCGGGCAATACCAATTGCATGTTGTTGATTGTTTTGTTTAATGTACTATTTAATGACTATTTGTGATGCTTAAAGGTTCATAAAATACAAATATACTGACAAATGAAGGTTTTAATCTATTGTTAATGCATAAGAAACCAGATTTGCTCCCATTTGAAGTGCTTTTTGACGAACAATATCAGGGTCGTTGTACACCGATTGGTCTTCCCAACCGTTTCCTAAATCGCATTCATAACTGTAAAAACAAACTAAACGACCTTGATAAATGAGTCCAAAACCTTGCGGCGGCTTGTTATCGTGTTCGTGAATTTTAGGTAAACCATTCGCAAATTTAAACTTCTGACGATAAATTGGATGATTAAAAGGCAGTTCAATGAAACTTAATTCTGGAAAAACTTTTTTCATTTCTCTTCTCAAATATTTATCCAAGCCATAATTATCATCGGCGTGCAAAAAACCGCCACTTATCAAATATTTACGAATATTTAATGCTTCCGATTCGGTAAAAACAATATTCCCGTGACCCGTTAAATGAACGAATGGATACGTAAAAAGCTCAGGACTTGACGGTTCAACAATGTCTTCTTCGGGAGAAATATTTGTCCGTAAGTTGCTGTTACAGAACTTAATAAGGTTTCCCAAAGATGTTTTATTGCAATACCAATCTCCTCCGCCACCATATTTCATTTTGGCGATTTTGAAAGAGCTTTGAGCTGTGAGCTGTAAACTGTGAGCAATGAGCAACGAGCAAATCGCAATGAATAATGAGGTTGATTTTATTAACTTAAACATAAATTTTATTTTCTCAATGCTCAAAGCTCAATGCTCAAAGCTGATTAACGATATTTAATGCATTACAAGCCACTAATCCAGCGGTTTCTGTTCTCAAACGACTTTCTCCTAAAGTTACTGGAACAAAGCCTTTTTCGAGTGCTTGATTTATTTCTTCTGGTGAAAAATCTCCTTCCGGACCAATTAGAATAGCATATTTTGATTTTGGTTTGGCAATTTGTTGAATTAATTTCCGATCACCTTCTTCCAAATGAGCAATCATATTTTGTGAATCCGGATAATCTTTTTTCAAAAATTCCTTCCACGAAATCATTTCATTGATTTTCGGGAGAAATGCTTTCAAAGACTGTTTCATCGCTCCAACGGCAATTCTTTCCGTCCGAATCGTTTTAATTTCTTTCCTTTCAGAATAACGAGTTTGGATAAAAGAAATTTCATTGATTCCAACTTCAACGCATTTTTCAACCATCCATTCAATCCTATCCAAATTTTTTGTTGGGGCAATTATCAAATGAATATAATAATCTCGAAGCCCAAAATTTTGCGTTTCTTCAACGATTTTTATCTCACATTTTTTATCATGTGGTACTTTGATTTGACATTTATAAAAACCGCCTTTCCCGTCCACCACGTAAAGCAAATCTCCTGCAGTAAGCCTTAAAACCTTCACTGCATGACGAGATTCTTCTTCGTTGAGGCGTAAGGTTACTTTTATATTTGGTTCGTAAAAAATATTCATAAATTAATTTTCATACCTAATTTTACTATTCTTCAAGCATTTCATTGCCAGCGTAATTCCAGAAATTGTCAAAGGAAACATTCGATTTTCGGTCCAATCTCGGATAATTTTTATGCTTTGCGTATATTGCCAATAGCCTGAATTTGTGGGATTTAGCCAAACCAAATTCGGAAAATGCTCACTTATTTTGTGCAACCAATTCAATCCAGATTCTTCGTTGTAATGTTCAATACTTCCTCGGGCAGATGTTAATTCATACGTTGCCATTGAAGCATCTCCTACCACAATTATTTTCCAATCTTGGTTATATTTATGCAAAATTTCCCACGTTGAAATGCGTTCTCCCCTCCGCTCATTATCTTTCCAAAGCGTTTCGTAAATACAATTATGAAAATATAAATGCTCAATATTTTTGAATTGATATTTTGCTGCTGAAAACAACTCCGAGCATAATTCAATGTATTCATCCATCGAACCGCCAACATCTAAAAGCAATAAAACTTTTACTTTATTCTTCTTGGAAGCTTGCATTTTTATATCCAACAATCCTGCATTGCGTGAAGTTTCCTGAATCGTTCCGTCTAAATCTAATTCATCTTCCACGCCTTCACGGGTAAGAATCCGTAAGCGACGCAAGGCCATTTTGATATTTCGGGTATTGAGTTCGAGGTCGTCATCGTAATTTTGAAATTCTCTATCCTCCCAAACTTTCACGGCACTTCGCTGTCCGCCCGATTCATTATTGCCAATTTTTATGCCTTCGGGATTATAACCACCGTTCCCAAAAGGAGAAGTACCGCCCGTGCCAATCCATTTATTCCCCCCTTCGTGACGTTCTTTTTGTTCTTCAAATAATTCCTTCAAACGGTCTAATAATTTCTCTAAACCGCCCATTGCCTGTATTTTGGCTTTTTCTTCTTCCGAAAACTCTTTTTCTAATTTATTTTTGAGCCAATCTTCTGGAATTAAAGCAAATAATTCTGCCCCAATTTTGGAAACATCCTTGAAATATTGCCCGAATAAGACATCAAAACGGTCTAAGAATATTTCATTTTTAACGAAAATGGTTTTACTCAGATAATAAAAATCAGTTGTATCATATTCCACAATGTCTTTATCCAATGCTTCCAAAAGCGTCAGATATTCCGTGATGGTAACAGGAAGTTTATTTTGTTTGAGATATAAAAAGAAGTCAAGAAACATCAATAAGGTCGTTTAGTTTTATTCCTCAAAGCCTCATACAAACCTGTATCTTGCTCGTTTTTCAGCAATGCTCCAATGAAGGGTGGGACTTCGGTATTGGTCTTAAAATCTTCTAATAAATCTCCCGAAACTTTGCCTACCAACAACAATTTTATCCAATCAATCAATTCAGAAGTAGAAGGTTTTTTCTTTAAAGCTTTTACGTCTCTTATTCCATAAAATACTGACAATGAATTCGTTAAAAGTTTTTCTTCAAGTGTTGGATAATGAACATCCACGATTTGTTTCATCGTTTCACGGTCGGGAAAGGAAATATAATGGAAGAAGCAACGACGTAGAAAAGCATCTGGCAATTCTTTTTCGTTGTTGGAAGTAATGATGATAATTGGTCGATGTTTGGCTTTAATTACTCTTTTTAGCTCGTAACAATAAAATTCCATTTTATCCAATTCATTCAATAAATCATTGGGGAATTCAATGTCGGCTTTATCTATTTCATCAATCAAAAGTACCACTTGCTCATCCGCCTCAAAAGCTTCCCAAAGTTTTCCTTTTTTGATATAATGTTCCAGATTATTAATGTCACCATCACCCAATTGCGAATCCCGCAGACGAGCCACCGCATCATACTCATACAAACCTTGTTGTGCAAAAGTAGTGGATTTAATATTCCAAGAATAAAGTGGTTTCCCGAGTGCTGAGGCAACCTCATACGCCAAAAGCGTTTTGCCAGTTCCAGGTTCTCCTTTGATTAAAAGCGGCTTTTGAAGGGATACGGCAGCATTTACTGCAACTTGTAATGCTCTCGTGGCAACGTAATTTTCTGTTCCTTGAAATGAAGACATATTAGTTTGATGAAGTGGGAAAATTGTATTAGCACACGGATTAAACGGATTAGACACGGATTATTCTAATTTTATATCCGTGTCTAATCCGTTTAATCCGTCTGCCATTTTGCATAAATCAATCTTCATACTCCGATTTAAACGAATACATCGTTGTATCCAATTTAATTGTCCCTGCTAAATACTCGTCAACGAATTTTGTTACAACTGCATCATCAACTTCATCTACATTTAAACAAACATCCAAACCAATTCCAAATTCAAATTTTTCGTCCACTTCCAAATGTTCCGAAAGTTTAACTTCTTCGTTTTCTTCAATTTCTTCAATTAATTCAGTGATATATAATTCCACTTCTTCGTCAATATCTTCATTCGACTCATACGTTTCATCACGAATTTCCATTGGCACGTAAAGCGGATATGTCTTTAATGCTTTTCTTTCGGCTGTTTCGTAAACGATGCTATTAAAATGCAATCTTAAAGAATAAATAACAGCATCAAAAATCACTTCTTGACCTTTATAATTTCCAACAAATTGGATGTGAACAAACTCCTCAACATTGTCTGGTTCATCGCCAAGTTCATCTTCAAAATATACAAATTTCTTTCCATCGGCTTTACATTCCGATTTCAGTTGTTCAATTTCCTTTGGGTCAAGTCCTGGGTTATCTTTTAATAGCATTTTTTATTGTGTTTGATTTGACTGTAAAGTTAAGAAATTTAAAATGGACAATTAAAGTTAGACCACGGATTTTACGGATTGAATGGATTTACACTGATTTATTTTAACAATATCTCTGAGTATAAAAGCATTTAAAGAAACACCAGTTTTTAATTTAAAAAAATAAAAATCTGTGTAAATCTTGTCTAATCACTAAAATCTGTGGTCTAAAATATCCTATTTTATTAGCAATAATTCTCGATATTTTGGTAATGGCCATTCGTCGTCGTCAACGATTAATTCTAATTTATCGACACAGTAACGAATTTCCTCAAAATAATCCTTGATTTTTGTACTATATAATCGACCTCTTTCTACCAAATCTTCAACATTATTAGCTTCTTTACGAGCTTCGGTCATTTCCTCCACCAAATTATTAATTTTGGAAGTATAAATTGAAATCTTTTTGATAATTTCTACCGTTGGAGAAAAATATTGTGGGTCGATGCCAATCTCTTTTTGTCCACGAACATTATCTACCAATAAAGTTTGATATTTTAAGGATGTTGACATGATGTGATTGATGGCTAAATCACCAATTACCCGAGATTCTATCTGGATTTTTTTGATATAATTCTCCATTTCAATCTCATAACGAGCGTGCATTTCAATTTCTGTAAAAATGCCATATTTTAAGAATAAATCAATGACTGGTTTATCCAAATACTTAGCTAAAGCTTCTGGAGTGGTTTTCAAGTTAGATAATCCACGGCTTTTCGCTTCTTCAACCCAAGCTTCAGAATAACCGTTTCCTTCAAAAAGAATCTTTTTAGAATGGGTAACATATCCTTTCAAAACCTCAACGATAGCCAATTCTTTTTTAATGCCTTTCTCAATATAAACATCAACTTCTTCTCGGAACTTGAAAAGTTGATTTGCCACGATTGTATTTAAGATTGTCATGGGCGTAGCAGAATTTGCCGAAGAACCTACTGCTCTAAACTCAAATTTATTACCCGTAAAAGCAAATGGTGAAGTCCGATTGCGGTCGGTATTATCCAATAAAAGGGCTGGAATTTTATTTATTCCTAATCTTAAATAAACATTATCACCTTTTTCTAATTTAATATCGTTCATTTCTGAAAGATTTTCTAAATCATTCAACACTCGAGTCATTTCTGAACCGATGAAAATAGAAACGATGGCAGGCGGTGCTTCATTGGCACCTAAACGATGTTCATTTCCTGCAGTGGCAATTGAGGCACGCAATAAGTCTGCGTAGTCATGAACCGCTTTGATGGTGTTGACAAAAAATGTTAGGAAACGTAAATTTTCTTTTGGTTTTGAAGAAGGGCCTAACAAATTAATACCCGTATCCGTTGCCAAAGCCCAGTTATTATGTTTTCCCGAACCATTGATTCCTGCAAATGGCTTTTCGTGAAAAAGCACTCTCATTTTGTGCTTTGAGGCAACTTTATTCATTAAATCCATTAAAAGCGCATTATGATCACAAGCTAAATTGGCTTCTTCGTAGGTTGGGGCAACTTCAAATTGTGCGGGGGCAACTTCATTATGACGAGTTCGAACGGGCATTCCTAATTTTAACGCCTCAATTTCAAAATCAACCATAAATGCATTTACTCGAGAGGGAATCGAACCAAAATAATGATCTTCCAATTGTTGACCTTTGGCGGGCGAATGTCCGAAAACGGTCCGACCCGACATCAATAAATCTGGACGTGCATTGTATAATGCTTCATCTACCAAAAAATATTCCTGTTCAGCGCCCAACGTTGCCGTTACTTTCGACACCTCACGACTGAAATATTCATTCATTACTTTAGTAGCTGCTTTATCAATCAATTCACCAGATTTTAAAAGTGGCGTTTTGTAATCCAACGCTTCCCCAGTATAAGACACAAATACTGAAGGAATACAAAGTGTTGCGGTTCCTGCGGTGTTTTCCATGATAAAAGCAGGCGATGATGGATCCCAAGCGGTATAGCCACGGGCTTCAAACGTAGAACGAATACCTCCATTTGGGAAAGAAGAAGCATCAGGTTCTTGCTGCACAAGTGATGAACCTTTAAACTTCTCCATTGCCTTTCCTTTGTTGGTAATGTCAAAAAATGCGTCGTGTTTTTCGGCCGTAGTTCCAGTAAGCGGTTGAAACCAGTGCGTATAATGAGTGGCACCTTTAGATAATGCCCATGACTTCATGGCGGCAGCAACTTCGTCGGCGGCCTCTCGGTCAATTTTTTTACCATCCTCAATGGCATTTGTAATCTTTGCGTAGGCTTCAGGACTCAATAATGAACGCATTACTTCGTCGTTGAAGGTGTTACTTCCATAATAATCTGTAACTTTTTCAGTCGGAATTTTCACATGAATCGGTTGTCGAGACTGTGCTAATTCAAGGGCTTTAAATCTTGCAATCGCCATATATTTTTTTTCTAATTTTTATTCTTTTTAAAACTGTTCGATAAAAGTAAGATAAAATTTATTTTTTCTTGTTTTTATCGCTCAAAAATTTGCGGAATATATAAATGAGCAGAAGATTGAATTTTTATTTGATTAAAAAAAAACTGAAAATTAATATTTTATTTACGAAAAAACCTTCTGTGGGAGCTACGATAAAACGTTGGATTATAAGTAAATTATCTCACCAAAAATCCTCTTAAAATTACAATTTTGGTTTTGATTCAACTATCCAAGAAAAAATTTAATTATTCTAAGAAATATACATTTAATTCTGCAAAAGCTTTTTTATTCAAAATAATATACTGTATATTTGAATATAGCAAAATATAAAAGACTAATATTGACATAATTCAAAATTGAAAAAAGGTGAATAGTTTAAAAAAAATAGTAATAAATGCTTAGGTTTAAAAAAATCATAATTATTTAATATTTGTTGTGTTTTTTCAATTTTCAAGTTTACTTTTGTATTAGAAATTTAGAAAAATAACCAAATAAATTAAAAACCCATTTCAAAGTCATGGCAAAAGCTAAACTTGAATACATTTGGCTCGATGGTTACAAACCAACTCAAAGCCTTCGTAGCAAAACTAAAGTTGAAAGCAATTTTAGCGGAAAATTAGAAGACTGTGATATCTGGTCTTTTGATGGTTCTTCAACCCAACAAGCTCCAGGTGGTTCTTCTGACTGTCAGTTAAAGCCTGTTTATATTTGTCCAGATCCAGAACGTTCACTCTTAGGCACTCCTGCTTATCTAATCATGTGTGAAGTGTTGGATTCTGAAGGTAATGCTCACGAATCTAACGGTCGTGCTACGATTGAAGATGATGACAATGATTTCTGGTTTGGTTTTGAACAAGAATATTTTTTGTATGATTTGAAAACAAATCTTCCAATTGGTTTTCCAGCAAATGGCTTTCCAGCGCCACAAGGTCAGTATTACTGTTCAGTAGGTGCAAAAAATGCTTATGGTCGTCATATTATTGAGGAACACATGGAATATTGTTTGCAAGCTGGTTTAAATCTTGAAGGTGTTAATGCTGAGGTTGCTGCTGGTCAGTGGGAATTTCAATGTTTCGCCAAAGGTGCAAAACAAGCAGGTGATGAAATCTGGATTGCTCGTTATTTATTAGAAAGAACTTGTGAGAAATACGGTATCTGGGTAAATTATCACTGCAAGCCATTGGGAGATACTGATTGGAATGGTTCAGGAATGCACGCAAACTTCTCGAATACTGCTTTGAGAACGGCTGGAAATAAAGAAACTTACGACATTATCTGTCAAGCATTTGCTCCTTATGTGAAAGAACACATTGAAGTTTACGGTGCTGATAATCATTTACGCTTAACTGGAAAACACGAAACACAATCAATTGATCAATTCTCTTATGGAGTTTCTGACCGTGGTGCTTCAATTCGTATTCCGATTGCGGCAGTTCAAAAAGGATGGAAAGGATGGTTAGAAGATCGTCGTCCAAACTCAGCGGCTGATCCATATAAAGTGGCTGCTCGTATCATCAAAACGGTTAAAACTGCTAAGGTTTAATCTATTGCGGTGCAAAATATTAAAAAGCTCGTTCTTAACAGGACGAGCTTTTTTTGTGGTCTTTGATTCCTTCCGTATCTTTGCACCATGAAAAAAGTAGCATTTTATACATTAGGCTGTAAATTAAACTATTCTGAGACTTCAACCATTTCCAGAATGTTTGAGTCTAAGGGTTATGAAAAGGTAGAATTCAACCAAAAACCCGATATTTTTATTGTCAATACCTGTTCAGTAACAGAGAATGCTGATAAAAAATGCAAAAAAATTGTCAGGGAAGCCAATAAAATAAATCCCGATGGCTATGTGGCCATTATTGGCTGTTACGCCCAACTCAAACCCCAAGAAATAGCCGAAATTGAAGGCGTTGATGCGGTTTTGGGGGCAGCTGAAAAATTTCAATTAATTGATTTATTGGATGGTTTTGTGAAAGAGCCTTCGCAAAAAACGGCTAAAATTTATAATCAAAACATTGAGGAAGCCATCGATTATCATACTTCCTATTCACTTAACGACCGTACTCGAACCTTCCTAAAAGTACAAGACGGATGCGATTATCCTTGTGCCTATTGTACAATTCCCTTGGCACGTGGGGCAAGTCGATCGGATACGATTGAAAATGTCATAAAAGCAGCTCAAGAAATTGCAGCAAGTGGCGTTAAAGAAATCGTTTTAACGGGCGTAAATATTGGCGATTTTGGCTTGAGAAATGGAAAACGAGAAGAGACATTTTTAGATTTAGTAAAAGCGTTGGACGAAGTAGAAGGCATTGAAAGATTCAGAATTTCATCCATCGAACCCAATCTTTTGACTGATGAAACCATTGATTTTGTCGCACAATCAAAGCGTTTTGTACCACATTTTCATATACCCTTACAATCAGGTTCAAACAAGGTTTTGGGTTTGATGAAACGTCGTTATAAAAGAGAGTTATACGTCGACCGAGTAACTAAAATCAAGGAATTAATGCCGCATTGTTGTATTGGTGTGGATGTAATTGTGGGTCATGCAGGCGAAACGGACGAAGATTTTTTAGAAACTTATAATTTTCTTCACGAATTAAACATAAGCTATTTACACGTTTTTACTTATTCTGAAAGAGAAAATACTGCTGCTTTATTAATTAAGCCAGTCGTTCCACAACACAAACGGGCTGAACGGTCAAAAATGTTACATATATTATCGGATAAAAAACGGAGATATTTTTACGAACAACAAGTTGGCAAAGATTTCACAGTACTTTTTGAAGAAGATGTTGAAAATGGAATGATGCAAGGTTTTACGGAGAATTACGTTCGAGTAACGGCAAAATATGACCCACTTTTGATTAATGAGACCAAATTAGTTTCGCTTATTTCAATTAATGAAAATATGTTGGTAGAAGTTTCAGAAGTTGATGTGTTTGAAGTGCATTGATTTTAATTTACTATTAACGAAGGCTGGGTTTAAAACCCAGCCTTCGTTCTATTTGATTAAGCTAACTACCTATTTAACAGGCATCAATCGAAATACCATTCCAGGGTTTTCAATTCCTACGTACAAATATCCATCCGTTCCCATCTCGATATTTCTCATACGTCCAATATTAACTAATAGTTTTTCATGTCCCGTAATTTTATTGCCTCTCATGATGCTACGATCTAAATAATTAAATCGTAACGAGCCAATCAAAATACTATTTTTCCAAGCTGGATATTTATCACTATTCACAAAAGCCATTCCGCTTGGCGCAATTGAAGGCGTAAAATACGTCTCAGGTTGTTCCATTCCTTCTTTTTTACTAATATCAGTAATTGGTTTCCCGTCATAGTTAATACCGTAAGAAATTACAGGCCAACCAAAATTTGCTCCTTTTTTAATAACATTTATTTCATCGCCTCCACGTGGACCATGTTCGTTTTCCCAAATTTCACCCGTTGTTGGATTCAAAGCCAAACCTTGTGGATTTCTGTGTCCATAACTATAAATGCTTTCTTTACTTTTCCCCTTCCCAACAAAAGGATTATCTTTTGGAATTGAGCCATCATCATTCAATCTATGAATCTTTCCATTATCATTTTCGGTGCTTTGGGGGAAGTCTTTTTCCATACCTCTTTCGCCTACCGAAAAGTACAAATACCCTTTTTTATCAAATTTAATTCTCGAACCAAAATGGTGTTTTGTTTTCGTGTATGGAGAGGCTTCAAAGATTTCTTGTACTTCGGTTAATTCATTATTTTTAATTTTTCCTCTTACGATTGCCGTAGTCGTTAATTTCTCATTATTCTCTTCTTTAAATTTAGAATATGATAGATAAATCCAACCATTTTCGGCATATTTTGGGTGTAATTCAATATCCAACAATCCCCCTTGACCTTCTGCAAGCACTTTTGGCGCATTTTTGATAATGGTTTTATTTCGTTTTGAATCAACTAAGTATAAAACCCCTACCCGATCCGTAATCAAAAAATTACCATCGGGTAATTGGGCAAAACCCCATGGACTCTCAAATCCTGTGGCAATTGTATCCAAAGTAACCGTCATATTTTCCGATTTAAAAATATTTGAAGTCGGCTTATTCGATACTTTATATTCGTTCACTTTTCCGATGTATTTGGTAATTTCATCGGCTAATAAATTAATATCTTTTGCATTCACAACTCCTTTCCAAGCGGGCATTCCCAAGTCGGTATATCCGTTGGTGATACTCGTCACTAACTGCTCTTTTGAGGTACCATGTTTCCATGATCTATCCACAAAAGCCTCTATTTTTTCACCGTGACAACCCGAACAATATTGAGTAAAAACTTTTTCTGATTCAGTTACAGGGGGGGTAGAAACGATGGGCTTTGACAATTGAATAAAACTGGCACATAATATGCCAAGCGATGAAATAAAAACAATGGATTTTGTCATGATTTTGGAACGAAAGAATGTTGATTTTTAAATTGAATAATAAATTTACTAATTGATTTTGAGTGTACACATCAGAGATTCAGAAATTCTCAAATTTTATAGCGCAGAAAAAAGGCTGTTCCAAGTGGATCAGCCTTTTCTTATAACAAAACAAAACCACAAGAATTCACCTGTGGTTTTGCAAAAATAGGGAATAAATATTTAAGAACTGGAATAAATAAGTTTTCCACCAACCTTTAAACCGTACAATTCATGTCAAGATTCGTTTTCGTTTTCTCCAAAAATTGAGATACATTCACCGCTTATAAGATGGTCTTGAGTCTATAAAAAGCCAAATTTTAAATTTCACTTTATCCGCAAAAAACACTATCTTGAGTTAGTA
The DNA here is from genome assembly GCF_964672035.1 of Arcicella sp. Classification (NCBI taxonomy): domain Bacteria; kingdom Pseudomonadati; phylum Bacteroidota; class Cytophagia; order Cytophagales; family Flectobacillaceae; genus Arcicella; species Arcicella sp. Next base: position 5,034 of record NZ_CBABQS010000012.1, on the reverse strand, counting down.
TTCCAACCAAAATTTATCCACATGAAGAAAACCCTTATACTTATCACCCTTTTACTGTTTTCATTAGGTATTTATGCCAAAAAAAAAACAGCAAAAGAGACTAAATCCGTTCCTAATCAATTACTGACGGATCAAAAATTAGAAAGCCTACGAAAAGAAATGTTAGAAGAGATTGATAAAAAAGCGCTATTTACTGCTCAACTCAACGACCAACTTTTTAGTTATGCCGAATTAGGTTTTCAAGAATTTGAAACCTATAAATTATTAACCACACTGCTTGAAAAAGAAGGATTTACCATCGAAAAAGGACTTTCTGGCATCCCAACGGCTTGGATGGCAAAATGGGGAAGTGGAAAACCCGTGATTGCCATTGGTTCAGACATTGACTGCATTCCAAAAGCATCCCAAAAACCAGGCGTTGCCTATCATGACCCAATTGTAGAAGGCGCTCCAGGTCACGGGGAAGGGCATAATTCGGGTCAGGCTTTGAATATCACGGCTGTTTTGACTTTGAAGAAAATAATGGAACGGGAACATATTTCTGGCACACTTTTACTTTGGCCCGGAGTTGCGGAGGAATTGGTCGGTGCGAAGGCGTATTACGTACGTGATGGACATTTTAAAGATGTTGACGCTTGCATTTTTACCCATGTAAATAGCAATCTTTCTGTAAAATGGGGCGATGTTGGATACAACGGCTTAGTCTCTGTAAAATTTAATTTTGAAGGTGAAGCCGCCCATGCCGCCATGAATCCGTGGAGAGGCAAATCTGCATTGGATGCGGTAGAATTAATGAATGTGGGTTGGAATTATAAACGAGAACACCTTGCCATTACCCAACGCTCGCACTATGTCATCACAAACGGGGGCGACCAACCGAACGTTGTGCCTTCAAAAGCGCAGGTTTGGTATTATTTCAGAGAAAGAACGTATCCAAAAATCAAAGAATTATTTGAATTCGGAAAGAAAATCGCCGAGGGTGCCGCCATGATGACGGATACTAAAGTGACCCATGAAGTAGTCGGTTGTGCATGGCCCGGACATTTCAATAAACCAATGGCAGAAAATGCCTTTGAACACATTAAGAGAGTGGGTTTACCAGTGTGGTCGGCGGAAGACCAATTGTTAGCAACGTCTACTCAAAAAGAACTAAATTCTCCGAAAAAGAATGGATTAGCCATGAAAATTGATTCCACCACTGAGCCAGAAGCGATAAAATTAGGCGGTGGCTCGGACGATATTGCGGATATTTCTTGGACATTACCAACCATTGTTTTGGGCTATCCTTCCAACATTCCAGGCTTGCCCGGGCATCATTGGGCAAATGCTATTTCGATGGCAACGCCCATTGCTCACAAAGGTTGTACGGCGGGTGCAAAAGTGGAAGCGTTGACTTTGTTAGATTTATTCGTAAAACCAGATTTGCTGACGAATGCTTGGAAATATTACCGTGAAGAGCAAACGGCAACCGAAAAATACGAGCCATTGATTGCGCCAAGCGACAAACCAGCCATTTCGATTAACAAAGAGGTGATGGAAAAATTTAAACCCGAACTCCAAAAGTTTTATTATGACCCAACGAAATATAAAAGTTATATGGAGCAATTGGGGATTAAGTATCCAACGGTAAGAGGGAATTAGGAGGGAATTTTTATGCTGAACGAAATAAGATGAATTTCGTTCAGCATATTACAATCAGTTCAACTTATAAACCACCCCGTTCATCGCCTTCAATTCCTCTAAAAACTCATTACTCGGTGAGATTTTATTCTTTCTTGACATCATCGTTACTTCTACTTTTTCTTCGGCATCATACACTAAAACTGATAAATTACAAGTTCCTTGATGTTTGGAAACGAGCGCATTTAATTGATTAATCGACTGACTATTAATCATTTGTAAACCAATCGTAATTCTTAATTCCTTAGAAAATTGATTTCTGATTTCGGATAAAAGTCTGACACTTACAGGTTTAAATTCCCATTCATCTGGTCGTCCCCATTTAGATTTTATTACGCCTTTGATGTATAGAAAACGGTCGGGAGCAATGTATTTTGAGAGATTTACAAAGTCTTCGCCAAACAAGGCAAATTCGTAGCTACCGATATAATCTTCTAAAGTGAAAAGCATAAAAGGATTACCATTTTTCGAGAATCTTTCAATACATTTTGTCACAATTCCACCCACGGCAACTTCTTTTCCTCTGAAAATTGGCTCCATTACACGGTCAAGTGTGCAAGAACAAAAACTGTCTAATTCTAAACGATATTCGTCCAAAGGATGCCCAGAAATATAAATTCCAACCACTTCTTTCTCGAATTTCAACTTTTCCATTTGTCCCCATTTCTCAATTTGGGGAATTCTTGGCGTTGCTATGGCTCCTCCTCCTCCGTCCATCGCACCAAATAATGACCCTTGAGCTGAATTGGCATCTTCCACGGCTTTATTGGCAAACCGAATCAATTTTTCAATAAAATTCGCCCCTTCTGAATCCTCAAAATAAATGGCACGGTGCAATCCTTGGGCTTCTTCAAAACAGTCAAAACCGCCACCATACGCCAAACTTTCGATGGTTTTCTTATTCACCGTTCTTAAATTAACCCTTTTCACAAAATCAAAAATATCTTTGTAAGGGCCATTTTTGTCTCTTTCCTCAATAATACTATCCACGGCCGCATCGCCAGTTCCTTTAATCGCTGCCAAACCAAACCGTATTTCACCCTTTTTATTTACGGCAAACGAACGGTAAGATTCATTAATATCGGGTCCCAAAACGGGCAATCCCATGCGGCGACATTCTTCCATGAAAAAGGTAATTTTTTCAATTTGTCCCAAAGAATTTGACATCACCGCCGCCATATATTCTGAAGGATAATGTGCCTTCAAATACCCCGTTTGGTACGCCACCAACGCATAACAAGTCGAGTGAGATTTATTGAAAGCGTATTGCGCAAATGCCTCCCAATCCGTCCAAACTTTATTCAGTTTATCCTCTGGGTGTCCTTTCGCTTTTGCGCCTTCCACAAACTTACTTTTCATCTTATCGAGCGTATATCTATCCTTTTTCCCCATCGCCTTTCTCAGTACGTCAGCATCCCCTTTCGAGAATCCTGCGATACTTTGAGACAGCAACATCACCTGCTCTTGATAAACCGTAATCCCATAAGTATCAGACAGATACTCCTCCATAATCGGCAAATCGTAAGAAATTTCTTCCCTTCCGTGTTTACGTGCAATGAAGTTAGGAATGTAGGCAATTGGGCCGGGACGATACAGGGCATTCATCGCAATCAAATCCGAAAACTGATCGGGTTTCAAATCCAAAAGGTGTTTCTGCATACCGCCCGATTCAAACTGAAAAGTGGCATTTGTTTCGCCTCTTTGGTATAACTCGTAAGTCTTTTTATCGTCTAAAGGAATGTTATCAATATCAATCGAAATACCATGATTTTGCTTAATTAAACGGAGAGATTCCTTTAAAATTGAGAGGGTTTTTAGCCCCAAAAAGTCCATTTTAATTACGCCCGCATCCTCAATAATATTTCCGCCAAATTGCGTAATTAACAAGTTTACTTCTTTCGAGGTATAAACTGGCAAAATCTCGGTTAAATCCTTCGGCGCAATGATAATCCCAGCCGCATGAATACCAGTTCCACGAACTGACCCTTCCAAAATCAACGCTTCTTCTAAAACCCTTGAACGCAAAGAGCCTTCTCTTCTAATATCTCGAAGTTTTTTGATATTTTCTAAATCCTCCGCCTGAAATGATTCTTTTTCCGACAATGAATTTGCCCCTGTCATGGGTGCATTCATTACCCGATTTAGGTTCGTTCCAGGTTTATCAGGCACTAATTTTACTAACTCATTGGCTTCGCTTAAATGTAACTCCATTACACGAGAAACGTCTTTTATCGACATTTTTGCCGCCATCGTGCCATACGTAACAATATGAGCAACCTGTTGTTTTCCGTACTTATTAACCACATAATCAATCACTTTCTGACGACCATCATCATCAAAATCTGTATCAATATCGGGCATTGATTTACGGTCAGGATTCAAAAAACGCTCGAAAAGCAGTTTATATTTAATCGGGTCAATATTGGTAATTCCGATGCAATACGCCACTACCGAACCAGCGGCAGACCCACGCCCAGGCCCAACAAAAACACCCAAATCTCGTCCTGCTTGAATAAAATCCCCCACGATTAGAAAGTATCCCGCAAAACCCATGGTTTTAATCACATGAAGCTCAAAATCAATGCGTTCTTTTACTTCCACCGAATCCCAATTATCACCGTAGCGCTTTCTCGCACCGTCACGAGTGATACTTTCGAGGTAATCATCTTGCGTTGCGAAAGTCGTTGGAATCACGAAATTGGGCAACATAATATCTTGCTTCAAACGCAAAGTGTCAATTTTACCAACAATCTCATTGGTATTATCAATGGCTTCTGGAACGTGATTCCAGAGTTTAGTCATTTCAGAAGTATTTTTGAAATAAAATTGGTCATTATAAAAAGCAAATCGCTTCCCTTTTGTCGATGAGCCAGGGTCATCATCAATATCTTTAAACGTTGGTGTAGCCTGTTTTTCGCCCGTATTAATACACAAAAGAATATCATGGGCGTTTGAATCTTTCTGGTCGAGATAATGGGAATCATTTGAAGCAATAACTTTCACGTTATATTTCTTGGCAAATTTCAACAAAACCTCATTACAACGCAATTGGTCAGGAATTTCATGATTTTGAACTTCCACGTAATAATCTTCCCCAAACACATCCAACCACCATTTGAATTCCTTTTCAGCTTCTGCTTCTCCGTGTCTCAAAATGGCTTGCGGAACGGAAGCACCCAAACAACAAGTGGTGGCTATCAGTCCTTTATGATACTTTAAGACTAATTCTTTGTCAATTCTGGGATATTTTCCATAAAGACCTTCGATATAACCCAAGGAACACATTTTTACCAAATTAGCGTAGCCTTCCGCATTTTTAGCGAGCATCAATTGGTGAAATCGTTTATCTTTTTG